>DAWBVG010000614.1:0-6150 GCA_052279865.1 Muribaculaceae bacterium | reverse complement strand
GATGTGTATAAGAGACAGGTTGCAGGGTCGGCATCCACTGTTGCAGCAGCATCCTCGATTGTTTCGAAAATATCTTGCAATTCAACTATAACGTTCTCAAGACGAACCGGAATCTGCGGAGCATCACCATCTGTTGAAATCCCCACAAGAGAATAATCAACCTTATCCGCTTCCGCTTTTGCGGCACGAAGCAGATCTATTGCGCCTCTGTCATTCTCGCCGAGAAGACTTTTGAAGAATTGCAGACGATTCCTAATTTCATCGGCATCGCTCAAGAGTTCAAACCGCCGCTCGATTTCCTCAAGTTCCCCTCGTTTTGGAGAAAGAGACTTAAGACCGTCATACTGGAATTGTAGATAGTCCTTGTTTTCACGAGCCTTTTCAATCTCATCACGGAGACGTTTCACCTTATTGCGGACCTCAACAAAATGATTGAAGGCTTCTGCATAACGTTTACGAAGATCCGCGTTGTCCGACACGGCATCAACGATCTCAAGTTGCGCGGAAGGGTTATTCAGTCTTGCATTCTCATGCTGGGAATGTATATCTATCAATCTACTTGAAATGGAGGATAGGGCACCTAATGTGACCGGCACATCATTGATAAATACCCGCGATCTGCCATTAGCGGCAATTTCACGCCGTATAAGCAATTCCTCCGGATTCCAGTCAAGATCATATTCAGAAAAAAGAGATTCGAGATCATCCGTTGGATCGCTGAACAATGCCTCCACAACCGATTTAGAACCGCCATCAGCAATTACGCGCGAATCGGCACGACCTCCCATGATCAGGGAAAGCGCACCGAGCATAATCGATTTTCCGGCACCAGTCTCACCGGTAATGATTGTGAGACCGGGACCGAACTCCAGTTCCAGACTGTCGATCAACGCATAATTCTTTATAGTCAGCTTCCTTAACATCTCTTTTTTATTCCCCCTCCAATTCCTAATTATTAATTATTAACCATTAACTCCCCTTCATTCCTCGCTCCCTTTCTTGATTTTATCCAACCTCTCCGATTCTGTAGGATATATCGGTTGAAGAATATCGTAAGCAGTTTCCCTTTCTGCAGACGGTGCTTTGGAATATATATTCACCAGCTCGTCAAGCTTTGCATCCCTGAAAAGAGACAAAGCCACAGACATCGGAGAATTATCAGCTACTGTTTTCAATTCTTTTAATGACTCTGTGATGACAGCACGACCCTTGTCAGGACTCGTCACCATTTCGTCCAATCCTTTTCGGTGATAGTTATAAAGGAGATTCCGGATTCCGGCTGTGTTGGTATCAGTATAACTACTCAACACCGCCGCACGGTTCTTTGTATCCTCAAATGTGCGCCATCCAACCTCACCTATCGACTGTGCTTGCTGAACAACACTCTGTGCCCTGTCATAAAACGGTTGACCACCCTTGGGAGAAAAGCTATCGAAATCTATAGCGAGAAAAAGATAAGCATAATAATCGAGAATTGCCGTAAGATTATTCTCTACCGTATTTTCATTGAATATCAACGGATCTCCCTCTCGATAACCGAACTCAACCTTCGTATCGCGGAAATTGAAAAGCGTAGTGGTGTAGCTGCTGTTGTAAACAGGTCGCGAAAGCTGCAATTGGAGTTCTCCTTTTATGCGGTCGTCGGTATATTCCTTTACTGTGAGGAAAAGACGGCATTCTATTTTCTCATTCGGACTGAAAATGGCATTACTGAATTTAGTTTCATTCATATAGGTAGAAATCCCTTCCTGCAAAGCATCGAACACATTCTTGTTTGTGCCCTCCACCTGCTGGGAATTGACCTCGACAGTGCAATTGAGTTCCTGAGCCTGAGCTGCAGGAACCAATCCTATGAATAGAAAAATTAAACCCAGTATTCTCCTCATATCCTCATTTTCCTTTTACCTATTACCTTTAACCTTTAACCTACTTAAAACTGCACATTACATCAAGGATGTCAGCCGCGACAGCCCTCTTGCTTTTCAGCGGGAATGTTTTCTCTGTCCCGTCTTTACTGAGGATGGTGATCTTATTTGTATCCGTGCCGAATCCTGCTCCTTTATCCTGAAGAGAGTTTAGCACAACCATATCGAGATTCTTCTTATGCAGTTTCTTCAGGGCGTTCTCATGCTCCTGATCCGTTTCGAGGGCAAATCCGGCAAACACCTGATTATCCCTTTTAGTCGCAGCGAGAGTGGCGGCAATATCCGGATTTCTAACCAGATGAAGAGTCATATCTTCCGCACCTTCCCGCTTAAGCTTACTCTCAGCTCTCACTTCCGGACGATAGTCTGCAACGGCTGCCGCAAAAATTCCGAAATCAGCTTCAGCAAAAGGCTGACGTGCCGCTGCCAGCATCTCTTCGGCACTCTCCACGTCAACCCTTACAATATTCGGATTAGTGGTAACGAGCGAGACAGGACCGCAAACAAGTGTAACATCTGCACCCCTCGACGCACATTCCTCAGCAAGCGCAAAACCCATCTTACCACTGGAATAATTCCCTATGAAACGCACCGGGTCAAGTTTCTCATACGTCGGACCGGCAGTGATTGCCACCTTCTTGCCTTTAAGATCGCACTGCGAAAGGAAATATTTTTCTATCCGTGAGAATATATTCTCAGGCTCCTCCATTCTCCCTTTGCCAACGAGATGACTCGCTAACTCTCCGGCTGCCGGTTCTATAATCTCCACCCCATATGATTCGAGGGTGGCGAGATTTCTGACAGTAGAAGGATGCGCCATCATGTCGAGATCCATCGCAGGAGCGATCATCACATGTTCCTTTGCAGAAAGATATGTGGTGACAAGCATATTGTCGGCAATGCCGTTTGCCATTTTTCCGATTGTGGATGCTGTTGCCGGAGCGATGACCATGAGGTCTGCCCATATGCCCAAGTCTACATGACTGTGCCACTCACCGGTGTTGGCTGTGAAAAACTCACTCACCACCGGTTTGCCGCTCAATGCCGAAAGTGTCACAGGAGTGATGAACTCCTTACCAGCCGGAGTAATCACGACCTGAACTTCCGCACCTGCCTTTACCAACAGACGCAGCAACGTCACCGACTTATAAGCTGCTATTCCACCGGTAATGCCAAGCACTATATGTTTACCTTTCAATACAGAAGCCACTCCCTTCAATGTTTAATGTGAAATGTGTAATGTTTAATTCCTAATGCCTAAAACCTAACGCCTAAAACCTAACGCCTAATGCCTAATGCCTAAAGCCTAAAGCCTAAAGCCTAAAGCCTAATACCTAACGCCTAACACCCTTACTTTCTGCAAAAAGCACCGAGATAACATCTTTGGTGTTCTTTGCAAAATCACCCTGCATCATCCATGTATAGAAAGATGGCTCTTTGCGAAAAACCTCCTTCACAGGCTGCCCTTTATGCTTCCCGAAATTAAACACCGGCACATCATTATCATCAAGAATAATCCTCGCCGAGAGATCCACAGCCCTCCCCGATTTGGAAAATTCCGCAAGTTTCTCCACATCGTTTTCAAGATCAGGATAGCGTTCAAGCTGTCCGAGTAAAACCTCATATGTGGCTTGTGTGTCAGCTAAGGCAGAGTGCGCATCCTCAAGATTGCGCCCGCAATAGAATTTATAAGCGGCAACGAGCGTACGCTGCTCCATCTTGTGGAAAATATTCTGCACATCGATAAACTGTCTGCCCGCAACTTCAAAATTAAGCCCGACACGTCCAAATTCCTCAATAAGCAATGGCACATCGAACTTATTACTGTTGTAACCGGCAATATCGCAACCGTCAAAGATCTCAAGCAAAGCCTTTGATACCTGACGGAACGTGGGCTCATCCTTCACCATTTCGTCCGTGATATGATGCACAGCTGTCGCACCCGGAGGGATCGGCATTTCAGGATTGAGTCGACGTGTCTTTGATTCGGTATGACCGTCGGGATAAACCTTTATAAAGCTTAATTCCACAATGCGGTCGTGCGTTATATTCGTGCCGGTGGTTTCCAGATCAAAGAAAATCAACGGCTTTTTCAGATTCAGTTTCACTGTAATTACTTTTTACTTCTCCCTTATTACTTCTTCCCTCTCCCTTCTTACTTCTTACTTATTACTTATTACTTCATACTTATTATAGCACCTGCATCGGCATCTGGATGATCACCACATCCTCACCCTCCTGCTGCTGAAGCGGGGTGTAGATTCCGGGACGTCCGGGATCCGAAAGCTTGATCACCACTGAGTCATCGTGCAGATTGTTTAGAATCTCAATCATGAACTGACCGTTGAAACCGATGGTCATTGAATTTCCCTCGTAACTACAGCTCACGCGTTCTTCAGCGGATGTGCCGTAATCAAGATCCTGGGCATGGAGAATAACTTCATTGGGCTGAATGTCGAGAACGACCAGATTCGAACTCTTTGCAGCAAATATTGAGACGCGACGCAATGCCGTGAGAAGCGACACCCTGTCGATTGTCATCTCAAACGGGTTCTCCTGAGGAATAACACGGTTATAGTTGGGATAATTACCATTGATGAAAAGACAAGATAGAAGATAATCTCCAAGCTCAAAAGTAGCGCCCTTGGAATCAAACACTACCTTGATATCAGCATCATCCTTGCCAATAATCGATTTCAATATATTTGCCGGCTTTGAAGGGAGGATAAACGAACCGGTGAATCCGGGAGCTGCCTCGGAGTTGATATAGCGCACAAGTTTGTGAGTATCCGAGCTGACAAACGTAACGTCGTTCTCATGAATATCCCAGTAGATACCGGTCATGATCGGACGAACCGTATCCGCGCTGACAGCAAAAAGAGTATTGTCGATTCCCTTCTGCACCATCGAAGCAGGCAGCATCATTGTTTTCTGCTCAGCCTCCTGATTTCTGCGAGAGGGATATTCCGATGCATCAACACCCATGAAATTGAAATGTCCGTTAAGGAAACGGATATCAATTTCCTTGGTATCGTCATTGATATAAAATGTCAGAGGCTGACTTGAAATCTCTTTTGTGATTTCAAGAAGACGTTTTGCTGAAACAGCGATAGCACCGTCACCCTCACTCTCGGTGATAGTCATATAGGCAGTCATCACGTTCTCCTGATCGCTACCGGTGATGCTCAGACGGTCTCCTTCCACCTTGAGCAGAAAGTTATCAAGAATCGACAATGCGTTTTTAGCATTGATCACTTTGCTCACAGCCGAAAGCTGCTGCTGGAAAGTCTTTCCCTCTACATTGAATTTCATATCTTATCTTGTTTTTTAATTATATACAATCTGCCCCATCCTCATCTCGTCCCATATCACCCTATCTCGCCCTATCCGCCCTATCTCGCCCCATCTCCCCGCGAATCCGCCCCAAGCGGAATTCTTCAACTTGCAAAGATAATCAATTTACGCTTATAAACAAAAAAATCCCGACGGCAAATACCGTCGGGATTTTCTTGTTATGTATGTTTAAGGATTATTTATCCTCTTCTTCGGCTACAACCTCAACTTCGATAGGCTGCTCAACCTCTTTGTGGAATTTTACAGTAGCGGTGTAAACACCAACCATCTTGATTGCATCCTTAAGGTTGATGATCTTGCGGTCAATGTCATGACCGAGCTTTGCAAGAGCCTCAGAAATCTGAGCGGCACCTACAGAACCATAGATGCTACCGGAAGTGCTTGCCTTTGCGGTGATAGTAAGTTTAACGCCCTCGAGAGCGGCTGCTGCAGCCTTGGCATCTTCAAGTATTTTGGCGATTTTGTGGGCACGCTGTCTCTGGTTCTCGGCGAGCTGCTTGAGAGCTGCATTTGAAGCCACGATAGCAAGACCCTGGGGAATGAGGTAATTGCGGCCGTAACCGTCTTTAACCTCAACCACATCATCCTTATAACCTAAACTGGCTACATTCTCTTTGAGTATTACTTTCATTGTTGTTGCTTTTATCAGGTTAGAAAAATGATTATTTCATCAAGTCGGTCACATAGGGAAGAAGAGCGAGGTGACGGGCGCGTTTCACAGCCTGTGCCACTCTTCTCTGGAACTTGAGAGATGTTCCTGTGATGCGGCGGGGAAGGATCTTACCCTGCTCGTTGAGGAATTTCTTCAAGAACTCAGGATCTTTGTAATCGATATATTTGATACCGCTGCGTTTGAAACGGCAGTATTTTT
>DAWBVG010000613.1:0-8338 GCA_052279865.1 Muribaculaceae bacterium | reverse complement strand
ACACTCAGCTGCAAATGTATAACTCCCGTATTATCGAGGAACTGAGAAGCGGAGAGAGTGTTGAGCAGATAGTTTCGCGTATAGATGCGCCAATTGAAGAATTGAGGTTTACCTTGATCGACCGCGCCGGAAAAGTTATTTATGATAATAATGACCGAACTCCGTTTCCTTCTTCTGATCACAGCACGAGACCGGAGGTGGTCATGGCACGTCAATATGGGAAAGGTCACGCAACTGCCAGACATTCGGAGAGTGATGACATAAATTATTTCTACTCCGCCCAACTCGGGGATAACGGTATCGTGGTTCGTTCTGCTGCCCCTTATAACCATTCTCTTGATGATTTTCTTGCGGCAGACCGTACCTTGATATGGATTATGGGGGGCTTGACTCTCCTGATGAGTCTGATTGCTTATTGGGCAACCAGAAAGATTTCTACAAGTATTGAACGTCTCAACAGATTTGCAGAAAAAGCCGAACGTGGAGAAAAAATATATGATGACGAGGCTTTTCCGGATGATGAACTTGGTAGTATTGCCAGTCATATAGTCAGGCTGTATGCGCAAAGGGATGAGCGCCATAGAGAGGCGATCAGACAGGAACGTGATAAAATACGGTTGAAAAAACAGCTTACAAATAATATCAATCATGAACTGAAGACTCCTGTGGCGTCGATTCTTGTTTCCCTTGACCTTTTACGCGATCATCCGGAGATGGATGAGGTGAGGAAAAAGGAATTTATCGAAAGAATTTATGTTAACGCTCGCAGACTTGAATCTTTATTGAAGGATGTTTCAGCAATCACTCGAATGGATGAGGGTGCGGAAATGATTACCAAAGAGGAAATCAATCTTACCGAACTTGTGAGGGAGATTGTTGACGAAGAGCAGGCAAGGACATCTATGAGAATTATCCTGGATATGCAGGAGATAACTGTGAAAGGCAATAAACCATTGTTGGATTCAGTGTTCAGAAATCTTATTGATAATGCAATTGCCTATAGTGGAGGAGAAAAAATCGAGGTGAAAGGAGATAGGGAGGGGAATTTTGAAGTGTCGGATGATGGTTGTGGCATTCCTCCGGAGCATTTACCTCATATCTTCGAGAGATTTTATCGTATAGATGCCGGGCGTTCGCGCGAAGCCGGCGGAACCGGTCTCGGTCTTTCAATTGTCAAGAATGCCATTAATCTACATGGCGGCGATATCCGTGTTGTCAGCAATAATGGCGTCACATTCTATTTCAACCTTAAGTAAGGAAAAATTCAGGAGCTGTCACAAACGGTAATGTTTGGAGTATAATAAATGAAGTGATTTAAACTTTTTTCATCGTTAAGCTTCGTTAAGATTTTGAGGATATTTTCAATATTGAGGAAGGAGCATAGCGGGCTATGCGACTTACGAAATATTGAAAATATACCAAAATATTAATGAAGATTGATGATGAAGAAAACATTCTTTCACTTTTATTGGGTTTTCGTAAAAAGTTTAAATCACTTCAATATCCGCCTGCAGAATAAATTACTCTAAAGTTGGATAAATAAACAGCTTCTAAATTTCAATCCGTACTTATGAAACACCAAGTCCTCGCATCGTTATTGTGTGCTACTGTTGCAACAGCTTCAATGGCTCAGTCGGAGGTGACTGATAGTATTAAAACCAAAGAACTTGAAGAAGTTGTTGTTGAGGCAACCCTACAACAAACTTCGGCGCAGAAATCAACATTCATTCCGACCAATAGGCAAAAAAATGCTTCGCAGACCGGTGCCGAGTTGATCGAGAGAATGGGAATACCTCAACTGAGGGTGCTGGCTAACGGGCGTATAGAGACTAATTCCGGTAAGAATGTAGCTGTCTTCATTGACTTTATCCCGGCATCAGATAATGATTTAAAAGCTATGCGCATGGCGGATGTGAAAAGGGTAGAATATTATGAATATCCATCCGATCCCTGCTTACAGGGGAATCAGTACGTGGTCAATTACATAATGGCAAAATATGAATACGGAGGTTATATCAAAGGATTCGGACATGCCAATTTGCTTAGTTATTCCGAACAGCTTCTCGGAAATATAAGATTCCAGTATAAGAAAATGACATATGATCTTATGGGATATGGATGGAATATGGATAATGATCATTACGGTTCCGAGCTTACGGAAACATATAGGTTGCCACAGGAAGATGGAACTGTCAGAATCTTCGACAGATATTCCAATACCAAATCATCTAAAGAAAAAAGACAGAATTATTTTGCTGCATTCAAGGCAACATATAATTCTCCGAAGATTCAAGCGTCATCTCAGATCAACGGAAGTATAAATCGCATTCCCCGTTCTGATCGCGCCGGAGAAGTGTTGTATTCCTCTTCTATTTTTCCGCCATCTGAATATTCGTCAACCCTTAATAATTCCGCTAAATTTATATCATATAACGGATACTATTTCTTTACTCTTCCAAAGAATAATTCCATTACCTTCACACCTTCATACACATATTCGCATACAGAACAAAATACATCTTACATCGAAAACGGGTATTCACCTATTCTTAATGGCGCTGTCGATAATACCAATCAGATAAAGGCAGATTTAAAATTTAATCATAGTTTCGGCAAGTTTGGAAATATTCTCGCTATTGTGAGTGGGGCATATGAATATAACCGCACTAAATACTCCGGAACGGCAACATCTTTGGATAAATCAAAATCATCTCGAATCGGCATTGGAGCTACATATAACGTCAGCATTGGTAATTTTTATGGCTCTACTGGTTTCGGATGGGATTGGGAAAAAATGCAGTTTGGTGATTTTGTCGATAATCCCTCTGCTCCATGGTTTGATCTTTCTTTGCAGTATGGATTCAAAGAAAAGCATTCTGTTTCCACTACATTTCATTACAGCACTTGGTCGCCCTCAGCAAGCTATAAAAGCACAAACATAATTCAGTCAACCCCTTTCTTGAAATATACAGGAAATCCGAGTCTGGTTCCATTCAAGAGTTATGATGTTGATTTAAGATACACCTGGTTGCCCAATAACAATTGCAGTCTGAGTGCATTTGGTTGGGCATGGATGGTTGACGATAGATATGCTTTCGACTATGAGGCGACTTCCACGAGCATTGTGCGCACAATAAAACAGCCGATGGGAAGTTATGTGCAGGGAAAATACGGAATTACGGGCACTTTATATTTTCTTAACCGCACGCTTGTGTTTACCGGTCAGATAGGACATGTTCTTAATCATAACGGAGGTCCATATAACATAGATCACTCTTTTATTGATTGGTATGCCCGTGTTCAATATTATCTTAAAAACTGGAACTTCTCATTAACTTATATTTCTGACAATGCAAATGCCGACGGTTGTATGAACGGCATATGGGTTAAAAATAAAAATGACTGGTATATAACGGTTGGTTGGTCAAATTCAAATTGGAATATAAGAGCTAATTTTATTAATCTTACGCGTTGGAACTGGCAAAGTTCCACTCAAGAGATGCACAGTGAATGGTATGATACTTTTGAGAAATTTTATAACGGTCAGAGTCATGCTTTGATACAATTATCGGCAACATACACTTTCGGATTCGGTAAAAAAGTAAAAAGAGATAATGAACCGGGAGTGTCAGGCTCTGCCGCCTCAGGCATATTGAAATAAACTACATGCTGCGTTATTAATGAACCTCAACTTTCCGGTTGCGTAAGTTGAATTAATAAAAACTTAACAGAAACAACATCTTTAGGAAACATTATTACATGAAATTTGCACGAGAACTTGATTAAATAAATTCATTTTATCGTGGAATTATGGACATATTGTTTTTAGGGATAGTTGTTTTTCTGTTTCTTCTTGCCGTTTTTGATCTATCGGTAGGAGTTAGTAATGATGCAGTTAATTTTCTAACCTCTGCCGTTGGTTCAAAAGCAGCGACATTCAAGACTATTATAATAGTTGCGTCTGCCGGTGTCTTCATAGGCGCTGCGATGAGCAACGGAATGATGGATGTGGCGAGAAACGGGATATTCCGTCCGGAGAGTCTGTCTTTCTATGATGTAATTGCCATTTTTATGGCTGTTATGGTAACGGACATCATACTTCTTGATATCTTCAATTCTTTGGGAATGCCCACATCCACCACTATATCTCTCGTTTTCGGGTTGCTCGGAGCAACGTTTGTTGTAGCTCTCTTCAAAATGACTGCTCCGGAATCCACGCTGGGGCTGGGAGATTTGCTTAATGCAGAGAAAGCGTTGTCTGTGATAGTGGGAATATTCCTGTCTGTGGCAATAGCATTCATATTTGGAACGGTCGTGCAATTTCTTGCGCGCCTTTTGTTCACTTTCGAATATAAAAGTAAACTTAAATGGAAGGTTGGATTGTTCGGAGGAGTAGCCTGTACCGCCATAGTTTATTTCATGCTTTTAAAGGGAATAAAGGATCTCACGATAATGACACCTGAACTGAAGCTTTGGATCAATACGCACACAGCATTGATTCTTGCGTCATCTTTTGTCATTTTCACTCTTATTGCACAGGGGTTATACCTTTTGAAAATAAACGTTTTCAAAGTTGTGGTGCTGATAGGCACGTTCTCACTTGCCATGGCGTTTGCAGGAAATGATCTTGTAAACTTCATAGGAGTGCCGCTGACGGCACTTGCTTCTTATCAGGATTATGCTGCAGCTGGTGGAGGAGATGCACAATCGCATATGATGGGTGTGCTCAATCAATCGGCTAATACTCCAATTTATTTTCTGGTCGGAGCGGGCATGATCATGGTTGTGTCGCTTGCCACTTCTAAGAAAGCGCGACAGGTGACTAAGACAACCGTCGGTCTTAGTTCAAAAAGTCAGGGAGAGGAGCTTTTCGGTTCTTCACGTATTGGCAGGGGTGTTGTTAGAATGGCACTGAATTCATATTCCTGGGTTAGTCAACATACTCCCGAGAGTGTGAAGCGGTGGGTGAGAAGACGTATGGATAACAGTGTCACCCAAGAAGAAGATGGAGCGGCATTCGATCTTGTGAGAGGTGCTGTGAATCTAATGATCGCGAGTATGCTTATTGCGTTCGGTACTTCCTTAAAACTTCCGTTGTCAACAACATTCGTCACGTTTATGGTCGCTATGGGTACATCGCTTGCCGATCGGGCATGGGGGAGGGAGAGTGCCGTATTCCGCATAACCGGTGTAATTTCTGTGATTGGAGGATGGTTCATCACAGCCGGTTTTGCTTTTATCGGAGCCGGTCTGGTAGTTTGTGCCATGCACATGGGAGGTATTCCTGTGATGATTGCCGGAGGTGTGATTGCAGTTGGTCTTCTAATCCGTAGTAATATCAGGTTTCGTAAAAAACAAAAAAGAGAGGACAAGGAAACGTTATTCCAGACCATTCTTTCAACCGAGAACATTGATGAGGTCTGGCGTCTGTTTCTTGTCTATGTCAATGAAAAAGAGAAAATGTTTCTGCAATTTGCCGGTGAGAACTACAGACTTATAACCGATGGCTTTATAAATGATAATTCCAAGTTGCTCTCGAAAGCCGAAAAAGCACTCGTTGCTGAGAAGGATGTGCTCAAAGGACAGCGTAGAAAGCTTACCTTATGTCTTCGCAAAGTAAAACCGGAGATTGCTATTGAAAAAAATACATGGTTTCATCTCAGCAATAATATGGCGATGTCAATGACATATAATCTCAAAAGAATAAATGAGATTTGCAAAGAACACGTTGATAATAATTTCCGCCCGTTACCAAAGCAATTTCATCATTCTTATAATGATGTTTGCGAAGCTATTGTCGATGTCTTAAAGCAATCGGAAAATGCAGTGGGGGAGAATTGCCCCGAAATGATCGATGGTTTGAGACAGAGATGTGAAGAAATCAAGAGAAAATTGTCACGTCTCACTCGAGAAGTTTATGATCACTTGCAACGTGGTGATGCCGATAACATGACTGTAGCATATGTATATCTTAACGTTCTCCAAGAAAGTCAAGAGTTTGTAACGTCCCTCCGTAAGATGCTCAGGGCAGCCGGAAAGCTTAATCTTGCCCCTTCGTCATACAGAAGCTTTACCGAAGGACGCTATAAGGAATATGATCTATCTCCAAACATTATAGCCTAAAAGGGCTGCAATGCCATAGAGTGCTGTCAGAATGCCAAAGGCAATTATAAAATTTAGAATATACTGAACCCATTTATTGCCGAATCGTTTTCTGATTCTACGCTCAATGGGCTCCATAATAAGTACGAATGCAATGCACACTATTATAATAACTATCCACATAAATGCTTTTTATAATTAGATGCAAAATTATAAAAAATTTAATTTGTGATTCTTATTTTTTTAACGAAATATTTGCAAGAATGAAAAAAAAGATGTAACTTTGCATCGCTTTTAAGGAAAGCACATGGTGAGATTAGCTCAGTTGGTTAGAGCGTCGGATTGTGGTTCCGAAGGTCGTGGGTTCGAGACCCACATTTCACCCTAAAAAAGAAAGGATTCTTCATTTGAAGAATCCTTTCTTTTTACTTAATCGGGCATCCCCGATTAAGAGAGTGTTTGGATTTAACACGAATTATAATTAAAAATCTTTAGAATTAATTCTTTTCACTCACATGAATGGTCTTTCCGGTGAATTTCACCGAGTCTCATCAGTCGCATAGCCCGCTATGCTCCTTCTTCAACTCGTGAAATTCCCTCGAAAATCCCTCTTCATGTGAATGAAAGTTAAATCTAAACACTCTCTTAATGTGTGCGAATAAACCGGAAGATGGTATCATAAGCTGCTTCGCGATGGGGTTTGAGGGAGAGAATCAAATCATGGATGCCGCTATCAATGGCGCATACCTGGCGAACATGACCAAGTTTTTCACCCCGTTTCTGAATCATTTCCGGATCCAACACGCAATCGCCGGTGTGAAACTCCGGTGTATAGTTGCATCCCGAGATTTTGCGTGAACTATGCATCACGAGTATGGGCACCGTTATATGTGAAGCTTTTTTCATCAGTTCAGACTGGGCATGATTTATGGACCCGACCCAGCTGAATGTAACGGGTGGAGAATAAATCATCTTCCAATCCGTATTATAAGACCATTCTCCGTCATATTCCTTCAATAAGGAATAAGCGTAACCATCACAATGACTTTGTTTGATCTTGCTGTTTTTAGAAAATTTACTCAAAAATTCGATAAGAGGGGCACCAACATTGCGCATGATGGGGGAGAAGTTCCATTCGAGAAAGGGACTGTCGGTTACAACTCTGTTCACGCCAACGCGAGCTCCTTTCATGGCAGCCATATAGGCGACGGTGAGACCTCCGGTGCTATGACCGGAGAGTGTTATGTCTGTGTTGCCGTCGCGACGTATCTGCGCCAATGCAGAATCAATGTCTTCAAAATATTCTTTCTGTTGGCGCACGTTGAATGGATATTGCCATGGTTGCCAGCTGCGTCCGTAACGCCTGAGGTCTACGGCATAGAAATTGAATCCGGAATCAACGAATATTTCACCCATTTCTTTTTGGAAGAAATAATCGTTGAATCCATGCACATATAGATACGCTTTTCGTGTCTTTTGGGGGGAGAGCTTGCGTATGATGGTAGACCTGCATGGACCGTCGAATGCTTCGCCCTGGTTCACGTATCTGGCTTCATATCCTTCAAGAATATCCGGATGCCAGGCGGTGTCGGTGGTAGGAGTTTTAGGACCGGTGTATTTTTCCGGAAAATGCCATTCTCCCGAGGCGAAAGCCGCTCCGAGTATCAGCATCATAGGTATCAGGAGTTTTCTCATACGCGTTATTTTTACAATACAGCCTATTCGCGGTCTTTATGTGCTCTTAGAATCTCAATTTTCTTACAGAGCATCTTCATATAGCCCTCGAGTTTAATCTGCCGGCTTCTTGAAGAATACAGCATCCAGGTTGCCGACACCATTTTTTTATAATCTTCAGGCATCTGCCAGTTACCTTTGACTTTGCCGTTTTCAAGATAAACAATCTTTACCGGATTGAGTTCGTTATCGGCAATAAGTTGTGCGACTGAGTCAGCCTGCGCTCCTGAAAACATCACAGTATTCAATCCTTCCCGACGGTAGTTGAGCGCTTGATCATGCGGCACGACTGCTGATTCTGCAGAGAGATCTCCACTTTCAACACGTATGCTATTGAATGTCGAACCTTTGAGGGCGGCAATTATCTCAAGGCGTTCACCATTTGAAATGCGAGCCACAAGTCCTGTGTTCTGAAGAGGATAGCGGTTTTGCCAGCCATTGAAGATATAGTAACTCTCCACTTCGCGGGAATTGTCTACAACCGTAAAATCGCGGAGCCAGG
>DAWBVG010000612.1:0-1979 GCA_052279865.1 Muribaculaceae bacterium | reverse complement strand
TCTCGCCGGACCCGCCAACCGTCAGGCAAGGATCGTGGCGGACAATATGGTTTGGGGCGACAAGACAAAATATGAAGGATCGATCGGCACGTCCGTGGCGAAAGTATTCGACATGACTGTGGCTTCAACCGGCATCGCTGCCAAACGTCTGCGCCAGACCGGCACTCCATATCTGACAGCCACCATTCATCCCAACTCACACGCTGGATACTATCCCGGAGCCACGATAATGTCAGTGAAAGTGATTTTCGATCCTTCTACCGGCAAACTCTTTGGCGCTCAAGCCGTAGGATATGATGGAGTCGACAAACGCATTGACGAGTTCGCATTGGTAATAAAGAGAGGGGGCACCGTGACCGACCTTACACGCATCGAACACGCATACGCCCCACCTTATTCATCAGCAAAAGATCCCGTCGCACTTTCAGGATATGTGGCTGAAAACATCCTCTCAGGGAAGATGAATCCCATCTATTGGCGAGAGCTCCGGGACATGGACACGCAGAAAGTAACACTTATCGACGTGCGCACGCCCGAAGAATTCGCAACTGGAGCCATCGAGGGTGCCATAAACATTCCGCTCGATGACATACGTGAGTCTCTGAAAAACATACCTGCTGACAAACCCATTGTGCTCTATTGCGGTGTGGGGCTGAGAGGTTATCTCGCCTCCAACATACTTCGGCAGAACGGTTTCAAAGATGTCCGCAACCTTATCGGAGGTCTGCGCACATATAAAACAGCCACAACATCTATCGTAACATCTCCTCTCACCACGCAGGAAAAATCAAAAACGGAATCCTCCTCGCGAACAACAAATGAGGCTGAAAAAGCACCTGCCTTGAAAATCGATGCCTGCGGACTCTCTTGCCCCGGTCCAATAATGAAACTCAAGCAAGCCATGGAGTCTGCGACAGAGGGAAGCCGCATACTTATCGAAGCCACCGACCCAGGATTTGCCCGCGATGCGGAAGCCTGGTGTGGCTCTACCGGTAATACTTTCATAAGTCAGGACACCTCTCGGGGTGTGACATCGATTATTATAGAGAAGGGGCATGGGAAGTCTGACTCATCTCCCGCATGTGGCGGAAAAGGAAAAACCATCATTCTCTTTAGCGATGACCTCGACAAGGCTCTTGCTGCATTCGTGTTGGCAAACGGAGCGGCTGCGACTGGAGAGAAGGTGTCAATATTTTTCACATTCTGGGGTTTGAACGCAATAAAGAAAGAGACCAAACCATCCTCAAAGAAAGACATTTTCGGTAAAATGTTTGGAATGATGCTCCCTTCCGATTCCCGCAAGCTTAAGCTCTCGAAGATGAACATGGCAGGAATAGGACCGAAGATGATGCGCAACGTCATGAAGCGCAAAAACATAGAATCGCTTGAGACACTTCGAGATATGGCTATTGCCAACGGTGTGGAATTCATTGCGTGCCAGATGTCGATGGACGTAATGGGTATCGCCCCTGAGGAGCTCCTTGACAACGTCGTGATCGGAGGGGTTGCCACCTACATGAACCGCGCCGAAGATTCCAATGTGAATCTATTTATATAAACAGATTTTGCCACCCAAGACATATCTGACAACCTATAAGATAAGCCTCATTTCCAAACACACCTTTCGTCAACACTGACAATGGGTGGCATACGCATCTTAAAAGTCATGGCATATTTATCCAGCCGCGTAGCGTACAAAAGATCGCACACTGGATATTCGAATATGCCATGACTGCACATCTTTTTATCCACAAGTCCCAGTTCCATAGTTACCTATTTTGCCAACTCTATCAATCAGATCGTTGGAACTGATTCTATCAGTAAGAATTAATGGTTTCGGATTTTTTGACCAGAACACGACAAATCGTACATCGTTTAACGATACATAAGCATCGACACCATTGAAAGGATTGCGCCAACGGCAATAGCCACGCTCCAGAATGTTGAAAAACCACTCCGAATAAAACGCCGGCACATCC
>DAWBVG010000611.1:0-10624 GCA_052279865.1 Muribaculaceae bacterium | reverse complement strand
GATGTGTATAAGAGACAGCTCCTACGACCACTCCGATTTCATTTCCCACCGAGCGCATATCGTGATGCTGATTCTCTATTCCACGGGATTGCGACAGGAGGAGTTGCGCACCCTTACGGATGCAGATATTGATTTCTCTCTGCGAGAAGCAAAAGTCACCGGTAAACGCGCCAAGCAGCGGGTAGTGCCCCTGCCTCCCGAATTGCTCGAAGAGATCGCATGCTGGCAGAAGGCACGCGATGCCAGATTTCCGGATCTCGAATCGCCCAAACCTCTGATATGCGGACGCAGCGGAGCCATCAGCAAGAAAGCGCTCTATAACATTGTCAACAGTTCGCTGGCATCAACATCGGCAATTAAGAAGAGTCCGCACGTGTTGCGCCATACGTTTGCCACCTCCATGCTCAACGGAGGCGCCTCCCTCGATTCGGTAAAGGAATTTCTGGGACACTCATCACTTTCCACCACGCAGATATACACGCATCTCTCCTTCAACGAGCTCAAGAAATCATATTCAGCGGCTCATCCACGTGCAAAAGGGGAACCATAATTACAACCCTGATCTTGTCGAATTTACCAAAAAAGTAGAGCTTACGGCAGTTTTTTCCATATAAAATAAGCAATTTTACAATTTTATTGTTTATCTTTGTAGACACGGGCGGGCAAACATAATTACAGGCTGCCCCCGTAATTGAGAAAGCCCCGCTGCCGATAAAGGCACGGGATAAGTATTAACCCATAAAAAATAAGTGTTATGGAAGCTACAATTAAAGCAATTCATTTCGACATCTCCGAAAAACTCGTCTCCTTCATCAATAAGAAAATCGACAAATTGGTGCGCCGTTACGAGTCGATCACCGATGCCGACGTGACTCTCAAGGTTGTAAAACCGGAGACAGCAATGAATAAAGAGGCTCAGGTGAAACTCACGGTTCCACAGACTCAGGATCTGTTCGCTTCCAAGACTGCCGATACTTTCGAAGAAGCCGTGGATCTTTGCCTGCGCGCCCTCGAGCCCCAGCTTGAAAAGCTCAAAGACCGCAGCTGATGACACAAATGCCTGTTTGTTATAGATGAAACAGCGTGAGAACATACACCGTAAATTCCCCAAAAGGATGTTATACACCCTTTTGGGGTTGGCTTTTATCATAATAGTCTTTCTCGTGTTGCTATATCCCCTCGTGATGGAGCGCACCCAATCCTCAGCCATCATCCGCATTCCGGCAAATGCCTCAGCGCAAACTGTCACCGACTCCCTCTCCAAATATTACGGCGACGGATTCGCAGGAAAAGTGGTAAGGCTCTGTAAGCTGCGCAATGTGAATTTTGCAGCGCGCCACGGTGCCTACGAAATTCCGGCAGGCGTGAATGCCATCACTGCGATGAGGAGAATAAGCAGCGGCGGTCAGACACCGGTGCGCATCACCATTAACGGCTTCCGCGATCTTGACCTTCTATGCAGCCGGATCGCCGCAAAAATGGAATTCTCGGAAGCTGATATGCGCGAAGCCCTTGCCGATCCCGCCACCCTCGAACCTTACGGGCTCTCATTCGATCAGGCGCTCGCCCTTTTCCTCGACGACACATATGAGGTTTACTGGACCACATCACCGCGTGAACTTATTGCCAAGATAGGTCGCAATTATTCCGCCTATTGGAACACAGCCAACCGCGCCAAGGCGGAAGCACTGGAGATATCGCCTGCCGAAGTAGCGATCGTGGCGTCGATTGCTGACGAGGAAACCAACAATGCCTCAGAAAAAGGAACAATCGGGCGTCTTTATATCAACCGACTGAAGAAAGGAATGCGACTGCAATCTGATCCTACCATACGTTTCGCGCTCCGCGACTACTCCATACGCCGCGTCACGCGCAAACACCTCGGAGTCGATTCCCCTTACAACACATATGCGCACGCCGGATTGCCCCCCGGACCGATACGCACCACTTCGCGGGCGACACTCGATGCTGTCCTTGACAGCAGCCCAAGCAATTATCTATATATGTGCGCCAAAGAAGATTTTTCAGGCACACACAATTTCGCATCCACATTCGAGGAACATTCCCAAAACGCGCGCCGCTATCAAAAGGCTCTCAACGAACGGGGAATTCATTAGCGACGCAAACCGACAAAACAGATATGGCAATTGTAAATGAATATTCCAACATGGCTGAAGCCTACATCGACAAAGGCTTCCTTGAGAGTCATGGCATTCCCGCAGATGTAGACGCGGATGCTCTGTCGCAGATCTATCCCGGTGTCGGAGGACTGGGATCTATAGCGCTTGTTGTACCCGACGACAAACTGCAGGAAGCCACCAGGCTTCTTGACAGCCGACCGGCAAAATAAACCTCCTCATTAACTATATAGAACTAAAAACAACTGACTGTATAAACGTTATATCGATCTGACTATCGATGAAAAGACCGCTTATAACCCTGATATCTATCTTTATATTGCTTGCTCCTCTCCGGCTCTCCGCAGCTGTAGAGGATGCTGACACAACAACACTCATAATCTCGGAAAACGATGCGCTTGAATCGCGCAACTGGTGGCATCTCCTGAAAAAAGGAGAACTGAATATAGCCGATACCACAGTGGAATATCCAAAATTCCTTGGATTCTGTGTCAAAGTCTACAACTGGGCTGACAAAACATTTAATTCCTACGACACGGATTATGTGGTCGGCACAGGACGCCGGTGGAAGGCTCGCGTTGTATCTGACAACTGGGTAGATTCATATTATCTGAACATCGGGAAGAATATGCCGATACGCATGATGAGCGACATATACTGCAACGCCGGAGCATACCTGCAGTATATGGCTGTCAGCATCGGGTATTCTCTCGACATGAGTAACGTAATTGGCAACAAGCCTTCCAATCATAAAAAAGTGGAATTCAATTTCAACTGCGCCAGGTTCAACATAGAGGGGCATTATTGGGAAAATACCGGAGGAACATTCATCCGCACTTTTGGAGATTTCAACAGAGGACATCTTATAAAGAAGGAATTTCCGGGGGTGGTTCAGAAAACAATCGGCATCAACGGTTATTTCTTTTTCAATAACCGTAAATTCGCCATGGGAGCAGCCTACAACTTCTCCAAGTTCCAGAAAAGAAGCGCCGGTTCCGCCATCATCGGCTTCAACTATAACAACCTCGACATCACAATGGACCTCAGTCAGATACCGGCAGAACTGAAGCCATACCTGAATATAGACCCACACCGATACAAATTCCACTATAACTCATACTGCCTGATGAGTGGCTACAGTTTCAACTGGGTGCTCAACCCGCATTTCTTATTCAACATTTCCGCCTTCCCTGGACTCGGCTATACCCGTGCTTATGAAGATTCTGCAGAAAGAGGCGCCGGACTGTTTGCCATTACCCTCAAAGGACAAAGTTCTCTGACATACAACTTGGGAGATTTCTTTGTGTGCGCTGTTGCCAAACTTGATGGAAACTGGTATAATTCGAGCACTTTCTCACTGTTTTCATCCGTTGAGAATGCTCAGCTTAGTATGGGAGTCAGATTCTAATGTGCAATGTGTAATGTGTAATGGAAGAGGTTGATGAAAAATATATGAGGCGAGCAATTGAACTCGCAACGCATGGAGCCGGATTTGTCTCTCCGAATCCGATGGTAGGGGCTGTGATCGTGGCTCCCGACGGCAGGATAATAGGTGAAGGATGGCATCGCCGTTACGGAGGTCCGCATGCCGAAGTAAACGCCGTAGCATCTGTCAAACCGGAAGATGAGCATCTGCTACCGGACTCCACAATATATGTGTCACTCGAACCATGCTCTCATTACGGCAAGACTCCCCCATGCAGTAAACTACTGATAGAAAAAAAGCTGAAACGCGCAGTCATCGGAATGCTTGACCCTTTCAAGGAGGTAAGCGGTCGCGGCGTGCGCATGCTCCGTGAGGCGGGAATCGAAGTAGTGGAGAATGTGCTCGAAAACGAATGCCGCGCACTAAACAGGAGGTTCATTACAGCCCATACTCTCCATCGTCCCTACATACAACTTAAATGGGCACAAAGTGCCGATGGCTTCATCGCAGCGGCAGATCACACCGGCAACGGCATACCCGTCTCCCTGTCCAATTCCCTGAGTCTGGTCGAGATGCATAGCGAACGTGCTCTTGCCGATGCGATCCTCGTCGGAACCAACACAATCCTCTCCGATAACCCATCCCTCACAACGCGTCTATTTCCAGGAAACTCCCCGCGCCCTGTAATATTCAGCTCCTTGAAAATCCCGGAAAATGCCGCAGTGCTCCAGCGCGATCCGATCATTCTTGACCCGGCGAAAACTTTGGAAGAGAACATATCTGAGTTATA
The DNA here is from genome assembly GCA_052279865.1 of Muribaculaceae bacterium. Classification (GTDB taxonomy): domain Bacteria; phylum Bacteroidota; class Bacteroidia; order Bacteroidales; family Muribaculaceae; genus Lepagella. Next base: position 6,270 of record DAWBVG010000611.1, on the reverse strand, counting down.
CTCACGCCATTCCATCACATCTCTGATGGTGGAGGGAGGCTCAAGAACCCTGAGCGAATTCATTGAAAAGGGGCTCTTCGATGAAATCCGCCTGGAGATCTCGCCCAAACTTATCCACAGCGGCATCGCCGCCCCCGCCCTCCCCTCGGGCATCGCCATGACAGAAAACCGCAAGATCAGAGAAAACACCCTCCTGCGGTTCCGCCCAATATAAAATTTTCGCCTCTCCGGTTCCGTTCAGCGAGCACTGCTCGCGACTTGCAAAATGCTTAAAACTTATTAAAAATGATTTAATTTTGAAAATCATAGCTCTTTTTGCCGAATAATTCCCCAAGAAATGCTAAATTTGCAAGTTGAAACATCATGCCCCGAGCGCATTCAGGCACCTGGGGCTGGTAAACATTATACAAGCAAACAATAACAAAGTGAAGTTACTCAATACATTCCGCCGTTTTGCCGGCTGCCTTCTGGCAGGCGTCGCAATGCTTGCGACAGTATCCTGCAACGAAAAGACAGAAGAAGTAGAGATCTATCTCACCCCCTCGAATGTGGCTGTGACCGCATTCACCCTCAACAACGATGACAAGGTTATGGAAAACCTTGATTCCGTTTTCTTTTCAATTGATCTTGAAAACGGGGTGATCTTCAACGCCGACTCCCTTCCGTTGGGCACAAAAATCGACAAGCTCGTGACTACCATAAAATATTCGAGCTATGTCACGAAAGCCACTATAAAAATGGAAGACGGCAAGACCCGCACCGGAGAAGTAGACTACCTTACATCTCCAACCGACTCAATCGACTTCACAGGAAAGGTATCCCTGACACTCTCAACCGACGACGACCAGCTATCTCGCACCTATCGTATCAAGGTAAACGTGCATAAAGAAAAAACTGACTCCCTCGTATGGGGCGACAAGGCTTTGTCGAAACTCCCCTCCCGTCTTGCCAATCCGCGCAACCAGAAAAGCCTCGACTTCAACGGTAAAGCGGTTTCTCTCATAGAGGAAAATGACGGCACCTATACATTCGCCACATCAGAAAATCTTTTCGACAGTGAATGGAGAAAAGGTGCTGTTACGTTCCCATTCACTCCCAATGTGCGTTCACTATGTGCCACCTCTTCCAGCCTTATGATACTTGCCGACAACGGCAAAATGTATCAGAGCACCGATGGCACCTCCTGGACCGCTACTGGCGAAACCTGGACTGCAATGCTCGGAGCATATCTCGACACTGCAATCGGTCTGAAAAACGGTGAGAATGGTCTCGAATACGCGCAGTATCCTCTTAAAAACCTGAACATCACGGCAATGGATAAAGAATTCCCTGTTTCAGGATATTCCAACTTCGTGATTCTTGCCAACCAATGGACATCATCTCCTGTTGGTTTCTTCGCAGGTGGAACATGCTCTGACGGCACTCTTTCAAACGCCACATGGGCTTTTGACGGATACAACTGGATCAAACTCGCCGAAGGGGGAATCCCTGCCGTGAAGGGTGCATCAATAATCCCCTACTACGGATACAGGTTCACTTCATCCAGCTGGACCCAGACTGAGTATCCGGTATGGATGATCATCGGAGGGAGCAAAACGGACGGCACCCTCAACCGCACGGTGTATATATCTTACGACAATGGCGTGAACTGGGGACCGGGCAGTGAACTGCTCCAACTCCCTAAGGAGATTCCCACCATGACCGAATGCGACAACGTGGTTATGACCCTGCGCAAGAAAGCACTCCTTTCCGACGCGTGGAAAAAAGCCGCACGCCGCTCCCACAACGTAGAAGTTGATGGTGACAATATTTACTGGGATTGCCCTTACATCTATCTCATCGGAGGTTTTGATCCGCAAGGCAATCTTTACAACACAATATGGCGTGGCGTGCTTGCACGACTCTCCTTCACCCCTGTGATCTGACGTAGTGAGCCGAAGGTTTGGAATATCCCTGATTCTTATCCTCGTTCTCTCTCTCATCCCTTTGAAAGGGAAAGCGCAGGAGGATTACCGCTTCGATATCGGAGCGGGAGTAGGCATGACCGGATATCTCGGAGATGCCAACACTGCGAATCTATGGGGCAACCCAGGGTGGGATTTTGAAGCGCTTTTCCGCTATATCGCCAATCCTCGCTGGGCTTTCAAGACCAATTTCTATACAGGCAGTCTCCGCGGAGACTCCTCGCAGATGACCAACGTGTTTCCCGGAGGGGAGACATATAAATTCTCCACTACCTTCTACGAACTCGGAGAGATGGTGGAATTCAATTTCTTCAGCTACGGCATGGGCGAGACCTACCGCAAGCTGAAGCGTATATCTCCCTACATCGCAGCCGGAATCGGCATGACCCTCTGGAGTGTTGACGGAAAAACGGGAGCCGCCTTCAATATTCCGTTAGGTGTAGGAGTGAAATACAAGCTCTCTGAACGCTGGAACATCGGTTTTGAGTTTCTGATGAAAAAGACATTCTCGGATAAACTCGACGGAGAAGCTCTCAGAGACCCGTATGGAATAAAGAGCTCGTTCATGAAAAATACCGACTGGTATTCCACAATGAGCATAACCATAAGTTATGAATTCAGCAAACGATGCGCCGTTTGCAATTATAAAGACTAATATAAATAAACGGCAAACACCGTTTTCATAAAATAATATATGACCGACAATATGGAGGAAATAGAGAAGAAAATGCAGAAGCTCGACCTTGATCGTCTGCCGCAACATGTGGCAATAATCATGGACGGCAACGGCAGATGGGCGCGCCAGCGTGCGCGGGAGCGCAGCGACGGGCATGCCGAAGGTGTGAACAGCGTGAACCGCATCACCCGCTTCTCCTCCGACCTCGGCATCAAATATCTCACACTGTATGCTTTCTCCACTGAAAACTGGAATCGTCCGCAGGCTGAGGTTGACACCCTCATGCACCTCATCGGATGGACAATCCGCAAGGAAACTCCGGAATTGAAGGCAAACAATGTGAAGATACATATACTTGGCGAGACAGACCGCCTTCCCGCTGAAGTGAGGGAAAGCCTCCTTGAAGGAGTTCGGGAAACCGCAGATTGTACCGGACTCAACCTCCTGCTTTGTCTCAGCTATTCCTCGCGTTGGGAAATAACCCGTACAGCCCGAGAGATAGCCGAAATGGCAATAAATGGAAAGCTTGACCCCGCCTCTATCGACGAGAAGACAATATGCGACCATCTCTCCACGCGTTCCATCCCCGATCCGGATCTTCTGATACGCACCGGTGGCGAACAACGCATATCCAACTTCCTCCTCTGGCAGATTGCTTATAGCGAACTATATTTCACCGACGTGCTATGGCCCGATTTCGACAACAGCGCATATCTCGACGCGCTGATTGACTATCAGAGCCGTGAAAGGCGTTTCGGAAAAACTTCCGATCAAGTGAAATCCACAATATAAACTCTATTTTACGATGATTTTTCGATTCCTTCGAACATATATGAAACATCTGGAAAAGACACTGATTACTCTCCTTTGCCTCGGCTTAGCAACCGCGGCATCCGCTCTCGATATTAAGCCGGTATCCGCTGTGGATACGGTCTTTAATCCTGACATCGTATATTCTCCGATTCCAAAGACATACGAGATCGCGGACATCCGGGTGACCGGAGTCCCTTCTTCCGATGATTATCTTATCATCGGATATTCCGGTCTTTCCGTGGGCGACCGCGTGGAGATTCCGGGCGATGACATCACGGCTGCCGTGAAGCGCTTCTGGCGTCAGGGTCTGTATTCGAAGGTGCAGATAAATGTTGACAAAATTGCCGGCGACAAGGTGTGGCTCGAAATCGCTCTCGAGCAGCAGCCGCGAATGTCGGAAATGACCTTCACAGGCGTGAAGAGCGGCGAGAAAAAGGATATCGAACAGCGTCTCGGAATGGTGTCAGGTCAGCAGCTGACCCCCAACATCATTGCCCAGGCTAAGAAAATCATCGAAGATTACTACGCTAAGAAGGGTTTCAAGAACGCAGCTATCAAGATAACCCAGCAGCCCGACCTCTCCAAGGAGAATCAGGTTATACTGAACGTTGATGTCAACAAAAACAGTAAGGTCAAGGTGCACAAGATCTATATCGACGGCAACGAAGTGATGTCGGATCGCAAGATCAAGCGCACGATGAAGAAAACCAACGAAAACAGTGACCTCCTCAAGCTTTTCAGCCAGAAGAAATTCGTTGACCGCGACTTCGCTGACGACCGCACGCGCATCATCGACAAGTATAATGAGATGGGTTACCGCGATGCTAAGATCACCCACGACAGCGTGGCGAAATATGATGACAAATCGGTTGATGTGTTCCTTACCGTTGATGAAGGAAAGAAATATTATATCAGCGACATCGAATGGGTCGGCAACACTGTCTATCCTACCGAGACTCTTAACGCCTACTTGGGTATGTATCCCGGTGAGACATACAACCAGAAAATGCTTAAGAAGCGACTCAGCGAAGATGAAGATGCCGTTTCAAGTCTTTATACAGACCATGGTTACCTTTTCTCCACAATCATCCCGATCGAGGAGCAAGTGCATGGCGACAGCATCGCCCTGCAGATGCGAGTGATCGAGGGTCCGCAGGCTCGTATCAACAAAGTGGTGATCAATGGTAATGACCAGCTATATGAGAAGGTAATCCGCCGTGAGCTTCGTGTGCGTCCGGGTGATCTTTTCTCCCGCGCCGAACTGATGCGTTCCGCACGTGAGATTGCAGCCAGCGGACATTTCGACCCCGAGACAATGGACATCAATCCGCAGCCCGACGAGGCTAACGGAACTGTAGACATTGTGTTCGGTCTGGAATCGAAAGCCAACGACAAGGTCCAGCTCTCATTCGGCTGGGGACAAACCGGTGTCACCGGTCAGGTAGCGCTCTCATTCTCCAACTTCTCGATGAAGAACCTGTTCAATCCAGGCGCATACAAGGGTATTATCCCTCGCGGCGACGGTCAGACATTCTCAATCTCCGCTCAGACCAATGCCAAATACTATCAGAGCTACAACATCTCCTTCTTTGATCCCTGGCTCGGCGGTAACCGTCCCAACTCTCTCTCCGTCTCTCTTGATTACAGCCGCTCCACAGGTATCAACTCCAGCTTCTACAACGACAGCTGGGCGAACGCCTACCAGTATGCGATGTATAACCAGTATTCGAACTATACCAATTATAACGGTTACTCAAACTATGCCATCCAGAACGCCTACGACCCCAACAAGGTGCTTCAGCTTGCAGGTGTAAGCGTAGGATTCGGAACACGCCTCAACTGGCCCGACGACTATTTCCAGTTCCAGGCTCAGCTCGCTTACCGCTGGTATTACCTCAAGAACTGGGATTATCTCTATTACATGCGCAACGGTACGTCAAACTCACTCACACTGGGTCTGACACTCTCGCGTACGTCAATCGACAACCCGATCTACACCCGTCGCGGATCTCAGTTCTCAATAGACTTCACAATGACGCCTCCCGCATCGCTCTTCGGAAAGAAGAACTGGGCGAAACTTGCTGAAGACGCAAGCTACAACAATACCAATGTTGAATCTCGTGAAGCTGCGAGAAGTCAGCTATATCGCTGGATTGAATACTTCAAGCTCCGCTTCAAGAGCAAGACATTCACACCGCTCACTGATCCCGACGGAAAATGGACATTAGTGCTCATGACACGTGCAGACTTCGGTTTGCTCGGTTCATTCAACAAGCATATAAAGACACCGTTCGAGACTTTCTACTTCGGTGGTGACGGTATGACCGGCTCTTACACTTACGCGACAGAGACCATCTCCATGCGTGGTTATGAGAACGGTCAGTTCACACCTAACGGATATGAGGGTTACGCTTATGGCAAGTTCACATTTGAGCTGCACTTCCCGTTCCTCCTGCAGCCTTCCACTACTATCTACGCCATCGCATTTGCTGAAGCAGGTAACGCATGGTATGATATCAAGGACTTCTCTCCGTTCAACCTCAAACGTAGTGCCGGTGTCGGTGCCCGCGTTTACCTCTCGGTGCTCGGTTATCTCGGTATCGACTGGGCATACGGTTTCGACAAAGTCTGGGGACAGCGTGGTGGCTCACAGATCCACTTCATCCTCGGTCAAGAGTTTTAATTAATGTGGAATGTTAAATGATTAATGTTAAATTAGACAGCCGCCAATCTAATTAAACATTGCACATTAAACATTAAAAATTATTAAAAGGTTAAACTTTTGTAATGGCATTATGTCTGTCTCTTATACACATC
>DAWBVG010000610.1:0-4669 GCA_052279865.1 Muribaculaceae bacterium | reverse complement strand
GCAGAAGATAGTGTGCTTAAGCGGCTTTTCGATCGGGCGGATTTCTATGAAGGAGTTGTGGCTGATGGAAAAGCGCGTCCAGCAGACAGATTTGTGTTGGGTGTGGTACGCTCTATGCTTAAGAATTATCCTGCATCAATAGAGTCGCTTAATGTTGCTATAGAAGGGGATCCCGGTTTTACTATGGCATATATGGCAAGAGCATATGCCCGCTATGCCAATATCAAGGCTCAGCAAGCATCTGCAACAGATGAAGATGCCGCAGCCTTGGCATTGCGCCAGCGTCAATCGCAGCGGGAGCTGTCGGAAGTAATGGCAGATTACGATGCTGCTCTTAAACTGAATCCAAGACTTGTATTTGCCTGGTTCAACAAGGGTAATATCTATTATGAGATGGGAGACTACACATCTGCTCTTCAGTGTTATTCTGAGGCTATACGTCTGGATCCAATGTTCGGTTCGGCATATTTCAACCGGGGCATCACTTATCTCCAGATAGGCAACAAACGCTTGGCATTCTCGGATCTGAGCAAAGCCGGCGAACTCGGTATCCTCCCCAGCTATAACCTTCTGAAGCGAATGAAATAAGTTTTAAATTCCGATTTCAGAATTTAAAAAAGTAAAAAGTAAGAAGAGGAATAGGAGGGGAAAGTAAAAAGTAAGAAGTAAAAAGTAAGAAGTAAAAAGTAAGAAGTAAAAAGTAAGAAAGATAATGGGCGCGCCTCGAACTTGCAGAGGCGTGCCCATTCAACTTTTTACTTCTTACTTGTAACTTCTTACTTCTTACTTGTTACTTGTAACTTCTTACTTGTTACTTGTAACTTGTAACTTCTTACTTCTATTTGTTACTTCTTAACGATAAGTTTTGCTGTTTTCTTGCCGGCTCTGACGATGTATATTCCGGAAGTGACGGAAACGGATGTTTCTGTCTCACCGGTGCCGGAGAAGATGACCTTGCCATCGTAAGAAATCACGGTGATTAGTTCACCTTCAGCTCCTTTTATGATGATGTTGCCCGGAGCCGCATTGATGGTAATGGTATTACCTATAGTCTCATTAACTGCAGTGAAGTCAATCTCAACAGCATTTGAACCTCTTGACTCACCCTCCTCATATACCGTGGTGATGACATATCTTGCTCCAATGGCGGGCATTGGATCTGTGTCAAGATATTCGAAGTCTTCAACGAGCTCATTGTTGATTTTTTCTCCGTTTCTGAATACGTTGAAACCAGAAAGAGAGAGATGAGCCGGTTCGTCATAACGTGTAGAGAACGTCACATCGTCGATGAGAAGGAGCAGACCGTTGGTGGCGCAAGAGTTAAATGCGAAACGTTTTGCACCTGCCGGAAGTTGAATCTCGAATTTATTCCAGCTCTCTTTAATCTGGCTTGTCAGAGATTTAAGTTCGATGAAATCATCGACATTGGTGCTTCCGGTGCTATAGAGCACGCGAAGATTTTCCGGATATGCCTCCAACAGACAGAGAGCATAGAAACTAATTGTTTGGGGCTCGCCAGATAATTCAGGAGAAATCGCCCAATCATTGGTTGCTCCGGTTGCGGGTGCCAGAGAGGCAAGGGTGTTGTTTCCGGAAACCGCCGCGAGTGCTTTGGGATCAGTGTCTAAAGGTATGATAAGAGAATTGTCGAAAGTGAAGAATGAAGCTTTTGTCACATTCGGAGTTATACCTGGAATGTTTAGAGGAGTCATTCCGATAGATAATCCAGAGAGAGGTGCGTTATCCTTATCCACAAATATCCATCCATCCAAAGAATGTTCCCATGCCTTGGTTTCGAAATTCTCTGTTATGGAATTGGCACCTCCAAGAGAAGGTTCACTCCAGTTCAACAAACGTCCTTCAGCTGTTTTAATCCCCTTGAGGTCAGATACGGTTGGCAATGTTGAAACAACAGGTTCGACATATATCTTGTCAGTGGTGTTATTTGCCATGTTTTGATCTGCGGGGAATGAAACAACAGCATAATACTCAACAATCTTTTCTGCGAGAGGATGCATGTTTATATTGAAAGATACCATCTCTTTTGCACCAGAAACGAGATCGTTGCAACTTTTTGACTCAATAAGTTTTCCATCTCCGTAAAGATCTACAGTGTGTCCGCTTGCAGTCTTACCACCCTCGTTGGCAATCTCAACCTGCAATGAAAATCTGCCGCCTGCTGCAATTTTTGATGGAGCCGTGATTGAGCGGGCATTGATATCATTGTCGACCAGAGATACGAGTCGAATGTTGTCGACTGGGACATACTGGAAGTTGAGCGAAGAAGCCTGAAGTTTTATCTGCACGGTCTTTCCGGCATATGGAGCCAGACTGACACTTGCCTTATACCAACCTTCAGTATTTCCTCCAAGTTCGTAAACCTTTACTGTATTTATAGTTCTCCAAACATTAGTGCCCAGTTCCGAAATATCAACAGCAATTTCGCTGAGATCTTTGGTTGTAGCGTCCGACCAGTTGTAAACATAGAATGTAAGTGCGGGATTGAGGAAACCTGAGAGCGAGATCTTGCCGGTGATTAGTCCCGCATTGCCTCCGGTAGAAGAATACATTGCAGCAAAACCATTATCTCCGTCTGCGGATTTTATGTCGCTCATATCTGGCAAAAGCATCCATTGACCATTGTTCTCATATCCAGTTTCAATCGGAGTGGATGGTGCGCCATTTGGGAATGATTCTTCGAAGGATATCATGTCAGGACCTACCGGAAGCATATTGGTGGTTACACCTGCGGAACGACCTTTTTCAGTTTCTGCAAACACCATGAATTGCACGAACTGCTGTCTTTCACCTTCAGGTATGGCACGGAAGGTCTTTGAAGTTCCCTGCAGACCATCGAATAATGTTTTGCCTGCACCATTCTCTCCTACTTCACAGATCGCATATGTGATAAGAGAAGCGTCGAGTGGCTGACCATTTATATCAGTGGTTACAGGTGCCCATGTCACTTTTACTTCTCCAGGAATATTTGTTTCTAAGAAGGATGCCTCTTTGAGATCTGCAGGTAACGGGAATCCGACGTATACAGTAACTGATGCTGTTTGACCTGCTGTTTCCCCAGTGTAAGGCACTACGGTATAAGTATAGTCACCGGCTGCGGAGAGTATATGTTTGAAGTCTTTCTTAGTTCCGGCTGCTACATTTGTGAAAGTCTCGATTATTTTATCACCACAAAGGATTTCTATCTTGGAAATTGAAGAGAGGGGTTTACCCAGAAAATCTTTAGTGGGTGCCGTGAAAGATATCAAGGTTTCTTTTGCACCGTTAGCGCCGGGCAGTACTGTGAGGTCACTTACAGCCACTGGTGCGGCAGCCGATACTCCTTCTGCAATTTCAAGATTATCGATGTAGAGGAATGACTGCTCTTTGTCAGAGATACCGTGAATTCCTATATAATACTCACCATTGGCTGGTGCTGTGATATATCCTTCAAGAGGAGTTGCATCTTTTCCCTGGATAATTATCGGCTCTACAAGAGTTTCGGTCATGGCTTCTGCTGTCGGAGCTGTACCGAACTTCAATTCAATGCGTTCCTTGCTTGTGGTGGCGGTTGCATAAGCATCAAGTTTCACGCGATATGCCTTGCCGCTTTCGAGTTTGATTGGAGCTGTTATCAGCCAAGCATCCATATCGCTCCAGAGACTATATCTTACGCGGGGCATTTCTTGCCCTTGATTCTCGTTATTATAAAAATCCCATTTGTTACCTTTTGTGGCGAAATTGGTAAATTCTGTGAGAGAAGATTCTGTGTCGAATGTCTGTTTGTAAGGAGGAATTATACTGCCGAATACGAGGTCGTTCGCTGGTGTTGACGGAGATGTCCTTGTTCCGTAGGTGGCAGAAACACTGTATTTGTAAACTGCCAGACCTTCTGACATGGATACTTTCTCTGTGTATGTTGTTTCTTTCTGGTTCTGAGTAATGAGGGTTGTTCCTTTTGTAACATTGTATGTAACGTTCTGGGGATCTATGTAGCCACCATTTGATGATTCTGTAACAGGATCCCATGTCACGGTTACTACTCCATCAGCATAATTTGCCTTTACATTCTCAGGAGCCTTTGGAACGCCAGGACCTACAAAACCTTTGATCACAGCTTTCGGAGAGGTTCCGACTGCGTTTGAAGTTGTGATGGTAAATGTGTACGTCCCAGCTCCCTCAACTTCAACATCCGCGCTTACTTTGGCGCCATATGAAGTCGTGCCGGAGAAATTTCTTCCGTCAACGTTTATCGTGTAAGATATTTGTCCGGATGCAGAAGAACCATCATAAGTGGTAACAGGTGCCGTGAAATTGATTTTACCCTTTAATGCTCCATTCGGGAAATCAAGCGACATATCGGTCGCTATTCCGGGGGCGCCGTCTTCGGCAACCGGTGTGGGGATAACCAACCCTGTGATTTGTTCTTTTCCGGAGAAATCGAATAGATGTGTAGCTTGTCCTGTGGTAAGGTTTACTTCGTATAACTTTCCGGAGTGATCTTCAAGAGAGACAGTCCAGAACATTCTGCCGCTTTTAGGATCAATTGCGGCGGAGGTGATATGATAAGGAGTTACTCCTGTGTTTCCAATCTCAGTGAGGGCAGCGGTAGTCTTATCAACTTTATAAAGTTTTGAGTCCGTTCCTTTTGAGATGGCGTAGAGCTGACCGT
>DAWBVG010000609.1:0-14359 GCA_052279865.1 Muribaculaceae bacterium | reverse complement strand
TTATTACTCTAACCGTTCTCTAACTCATTTGCAGTTATGATATTATTGGTTACGTGCGCTGCCGGTTTTATCGGGTGCGCTCTCTGTCGTCGTCTTCTCGATAGAGGGGACAACGTTGTCGGTCTTGACAATATCAACGACTATTATGATCCCGAGCTCAAATACTCGCGTCTGAATACCCTTGGTATAGCTAAAGAGGATGTTCAATGGTATAAATTTGCTCGAAGTTCAGAATACTCCGGTTTCTCATTCATACGCATGAACCTTGAGGACACTCATGCAATGCAAATGCTTTTCGCTAACGGAGGTTTCGATATAGTTATCAATCTCGGTGCACAGGCAGGCGTAAGATATTCCATCACCAATCCTTTGGCTTACGTTGAAAGCAATGTTGATGGATTCATTAACATTCTCGAAGGATGCCGTCACAACAAGGTGAAGCATCTTGTTTATGCTTCATCGTCGAGCGTATATGGTCTAAACGGAAAAGTGCCTTTTTCAGAGCATGATAGCATTGCACATCCCGTATCGCTCTATGCTGCAACGAAGAAGAGCAACGAACTGATGGCACACGCCTATTCAAAACTTTATGATCTACCCACTACAGGCTTACGCTTCTTCACCGTATATGGTCCGTGGGGACGCCCCGACATGTCGCCATTCCTATTCATGGATGCTATACTGCATGACCGAGCAATCAAAGTATTCAACAACGGGGACATGCTTCGCGACTTCACCTATATAGATGATATAGTTGAGAGTGTGGTAAGAATTTGCAATATAATACCGCAAAGAAATCCCGATTGGGATGAGAAGAATCCCGATCCGGCAACATCCCCGGCACCATATCGTGTCTACAACGTTGGCAACCAGCATCCCACGCGACTGATGGATTATATCGCATGTATCGAGAATGCGATTGGCAGAGAGGCGAAAAAAGACTTCCTGCCGATGCAGCCAGGAGATGTCTATCAGACCTATGCGGATTCCTCTGCCTTAGGTGAGGCTACAGGTTTCAAACCCGCCACACCTCTCCAGCAAGGCATCGACCGCACCGTCGCCTGGTTCAAGGAATATTATGATATCAAATAAAAGGCAACTTCATAAATATCTGATAAATAATAGACATTTAAAATATGAATCCTTATATAGGAAAAGTCGGTCAAACCTCTTATCCATTAAAAAGAATATGGAGAAAGCTATTAAGTAACATTCAACAATCCGCATATATTCCGTCCTCTTTAAGAATTAAGATTCTCCGTAGCATTGGAATAAAAATCGGAGAACGGTGTTTTATCGGTTCTGATGTTAGCTTAGATGGCATGCATCCGGAATTAATAGAGATAGGGACACACACTAAAATCACGAGCGGAACGAAGATTCTCACCCATTTCTTCAATCCTGAGGATGAAGGAATGTATTTAGGGAAAGTAACTATAGGCAATGAGGTGTTTATTGGATTAAATACCTTGATTGTCAATCCTGTCGACATTGGGAATGGTGCAGTTCTTGCAGCCGGAAGTGTAGTTGTAAAAGATGTGCCCGAATGGGAAATATGGGGAGGAAATCCAGCAAAATTCATTAAGAAAAGAGAAATTAGAAAGTAATGGCGAATATCGCGATTCTTATACCAACTTTGAAAAAAGGAGGAGCTGAGAAACAGGCAGCTCTACTTGCCAGAGCTTTATCTCCTTATCATAACATAACTATGATAATACCTTTCCCAGATGCAGGATTGGAAAAAGAGAATTTAGAATTATCAGACCTATCAGAGAATAATATCATTTGTTTTTACGGCAAAGATTCGGGCTCAAAAATAAGACTTTATAAAATATTGAAACAAAAAAGGATTGAAATTTTATTTTGTTATCTTACATGGCCCGATTTTTGGGGACCGATCATTGGCAGGTTAGCCGGAGTAAAGAAAATCTATCAGGGTCTGAGAAATGCTTCACTTCCGGAATATAAATTATTTCTGGAGAAATTCGGCAATAAACTTTCTACAGGAGCAATTATCAATAATTATGCCGGCGCAGAAATCTTCCGCAAGAGGGGAATTAAGAATCAAATTGTAATTCCCAACTGCTATTTATTTCCTAAGGATATAGCAATAAGAGAAAATAGAAAAAACATTACAGTCATCACAGTCGGTAGATTTGTAGAACAGAAAGATTATCCAACAGCAATAAAAGCAATGTCTGACGTGATTGGAAAGAGCCCAAATGTCAGATTCAAGATTATAGGACACGGAGAACTTGAATCCGAAGTAAGAAATTGGGTAACAGAATATAACATTTCTGATAAAACTGAAATACTGATAAATCCTCCCGATATTCTTCATCATTTGCTTAAAGCTGACATATATTTATCTACATCTATTTTCGAAGGAACAAGCAACAGCATAATGGAGGCATTGGATGCATCTCTTCCCGTAGTAGCCACAGATGTAGGAGATAACAATCAGCTTGTTAAAGACGGTTTTAACGGATTCCTTACAAAAACTAAAGATGTTGAGGTGTTGTCAAACGGAATTATAAAATTGGCTGAATCTAAAGAATTAAGAGATAAGATGGGAATTAATGGCAATAACCTTCTTAAATCTGATTTCGGTTTCGAAAGATTTCGAGATAGGTATCTCAACCTTATTCCATAAAATCATTATTTTATGAAGATAGCTTTTATAGGCGGTCGGGACATCCACAAACTCGGCGGCATAGAGAACTATATGTATAATCTTGCCACGCAGTTAGTAAAGATGGGGCATGAACCAATCGTATTCTGCGAGAGCGACCACAACGGCGAGGAATGGCTCAACGGCTTCCGGGTGATTCACCAGAAATCCATTAAGAATGGATTTCTGTGCAAACCGTGGTTAGGATTGAAGGCAACTATAAAAGTTATATTTAAAATTAAGAATGTAAATGCCATACATTACAATGCATGGCCTCCTTCTATGGCAAGCCCTTTGGCAACTATATTCGGCATCAAAAGTTTAATGCAGGGGCATGGGCTGGAATGGCAGCGTAGTAAATACTCTCCACAGCAACAGAAGATTCTAAAATTTATGGAATGGTTTACTGCTCATCTGAATCGAAATTTGATTATGTGTAGTGAGGATCAAAGCAGATATTTTAAAGAACATTATAATAGAAATGCCGAGACGATTCCAACAGCTATAAATCTACCACCTCAAATAAAACAAGACAATAAAGAGGTGCTTAAAAGATTTAATCTAAAAGAGAAAGAATATTTCCTTTTCCTTGCGAGATTGGTTCAAGATAAAAATCCTGATTATTTGATAAAGGCATTCAAATTAGCTAAAACAAATGGATATAAACTCATAATAGCAGGTAATAATCCATCCGATCCTGACTATGTTGACTACCTCCATAAACTTGGTCAAGGAGAATCAGATATTATATTTACGGACGCAGTTTATGGTGAAGACAAAAATTCTCTCTTAAAATACGCTTTTGCCTTTTGTATCCCCTCGACCATCGAGGGGCTTTCTATTTCATTATTAGAGGCAATGAGTTATAAATTACCTATTATAGCATCTGACATTCCTGCAAATAAAGAAGTGCTTGAAAAAGATAAAGCAATATGGATCAGACCTGAAAATGAAACTGATCTTATTAAAGCCTTCCAAGAGAGTATTAATAAAAGGGATGATTGGGTAAATATCACTGAATATAATTATCAGAAGGTAATTAATAATTACACTTGGGAAAAGGTGGCAGCAAAATATATTGCTTATTGGAAATCCCGGGGAATCTGATGCACTCTTTCATCCAGCCTTGAAAGAGCCAAGTATAATAATCGCAGAAACGGAAATTTCGAGGCTTAAATGATATGAAGCTTCGAGAATTGGCACGGCACTGAGCGCTCGCGCGCGAAAGGATGACAGATGGAAGCCACCCCCCGCAGGACGGGCGGACGGGGAGCCGCGAGCAGTGCTCGCTGAACGGAACCGCATAGAGACAACACCAAGCGCTGCGAACCATACAGCTAAAAGAAAGATTAAGGGAAACCCATTGAGGCAATAAAACAGAGAAGAGATTGATTTTGCAAAATCAATCTCTTCTCTGTTTTATTGTATCTTCAATTCATCCAATTTAATCCCAATATACTCTAATTAAACTCAAATAGACTCAAATTTACCCTATAAAATGCAAAAGTGAAATTTTTATTGAAAATTTATGGTCAAAAATTTGGCATAGTGATATAGTTTTAATACCTTTGTTGCGATCATGTGCGGAATATATTGATTCTAAGCAAATTTGCCATCTTATATTCTCTACTTTTCCACTATATCAATTCCAATACTCGAAAATTACTAAACCCAAATAAACAACCATAAATTATGAAACATTTCTACACAAAGGCACTGCTTATTATAGTAGGATTATTAGCATTCAGTAATATAACTAAAGCAGATTATACTACAATTAGTTTTCTCAAAAAGGAACCAATCGAATCAATATCTTGTGAAAATACAGAAGCATATGAACTCATTAAACAGGAGAATTCCAATCCAGATATTAATAATAATTTTGTTACAAATATTACGTGTGACAACATAGAATTAAAACAGCCTGGCACCCATGTAAGAGCTGGACTCTGGTTTGTTACAAATCGGGATCCATATAAAGCAAGTTCCATTGTGCTAAATTTAAATCCTCGATTTGCAATGAAGGTATTCAGAGTAATGCTTATTGGATATCCGCAGGGAATTCCCACAGATCATCGAATTTCGTTATTTTGTAATGGTAATGATATTTTGATGAATACTTACAATAATGAGACAATTAATGCAAAAAAAAGTTTTGCCGAAATACAAACCGAAGTTTTTAAAAGTACTCCAAATCTATCTTATATTTTAAATTCTGGAACTATCGATAGTGATGATGCATTAACTCAATTAAAGATTGAATTAAAACCTACGGTTTATGAAAATTGTGAATATCAGTTATTAGCAATCAGATTATATTATAATGAAGTTGTTGATATATCCGAGGTTGAGACTGCTGTCGAGGATTTAGAGACTGAGCAGGGAATTAGGGTTTATGAATATTACGATCTGATGGGTAGGAGATTGCAGGATGCACCCAAAAGCGGAGTGTTTGTGCGCAAATGCGGAGGAAAAGTTGAGAAGCTTATTGCGAAAGGAAGATAGAATTCCGAGTTATCGGGCTGTACCCGATAAGGTGAAAGGTTATAGGAATAGGGTAAAGGTGAATTGGCAAGCCTCTAATTTTGAATCAGCTTCCTTTTATCAATACTTCGGTTATTTTTTACGGCTCAATGGAGCCATAAAAAATAACCGAAGCATTGTTTCTTATAAGCTGCAGAAAAATGTTACGAGAAATGGCACACTGAAATCAACCACAAATCCGTGATAAATTGAAAGAACCACAAATTCTTTTCCCGACACAGAAGTGATTATCGGCAAGGTTGTGTCCATACTGGTAGCCCCACCGGATGAAATAGGAGCCAAAGGACCAAACCATTTATAAAGTAGTGGCGCGCCAAGAAGCGTGATGATCTCGCGTGCGATATTGGCAAGCAACGCTACCGTGCCCAATTCCGGTCCTCTGTATTCAGTAATGAATATGCTTGAAAGTGAATAATAGCCGAAGCCGGAACCGATTGCCAGCATATCTGTCAGAGATCTGTGAGGGAAAGCAAGTGAAACTGCCGCACAGCCCGCAAGCGTGCCAATAATGGTTATAAGAGGTAAAAAGAGTAGTGTCCGGCTTTGTGTACACAAACTTTTGAGCGCTGAAAAATCACTGCCGACACTTATCCCGACACAAAACATAAGCATAGCCAATGCGGTGAAACTGACATCGAATCCAAAATCATCGATATGCAGCCATCCGGTAAGACCGAATATGATTCCGAGAATAAAAAATCCTACTATTATAAGGCTACCTTTCATTTCGCAACCCCTCCTTCCTCATCTTTGGTGCTGTTCGAAGGTCGGTGGGATATTCTCCATAGAACCGACGCAAGCAGCGAACACCCTGTTACTCCCCCTACTGTGATAACTATTGCCTCCAACCCCAACGAGGCTATACCCTTGACTATCCTTTCATCGCCACCTGCTTCCACTCCGAGGAGAAAAAGTAGAACCCAGATGAGCACGGAGATTATTTTTCCGAGGAGGCGGAGATTCCGCCCCCTCAGAAGCCAGCCGGCTAAAATACCGGATGCCATAATAAGGATGATCTTAAACATGTGCAATTATCCCAAATCAAGCGCAAATTTAACAAATATTACAGAGAGTAACGCTTCAGATATCTGAAAAAAACATAAATTATAATATGATTGTTATATAGCTGTAATTGCTGAATAATTATGAACTCAACTACATCTGACAAATCATCCGTCCGCCGGCTCACCATGGCGGGATTACTCGTGACTCTCGGCATCGTTTTTGGAGACATCGGTACTTCTCCTCTATACGTGATGAAAGCCATCACGGGCGTGAATCCGCAATATGATCCGGCGTATATTATTGGAGCGGTTTCTTGCGTAATCTGGACTTTAACCCTGCAGACAACAATAAAATATGTTTTGCTGGCTTTACGGGCTGACAATAAGGGGGAAGGAGGTATACTTGCGCTCTTCGCTTTGCTGAGGAAAAAATACGGTAAAAAACTATGGGTCGTAGCGGCAATTGGAGCAGCTGCACTTGTTGCGGACGGCGTGATCACTCCAGCCGTAACGGTTACATCTGCGATTGAGGGGCTCGGAATCATAATGCCGCATGTGCCGATCCTGCCTATCGTAGTCCTCATCATATTGTTTATATTCATCATGCAGCAGATGGGCACCGGAAAGATAGGTAAGTTTTTCGGTCCATTCATGCTTTTGTGGTTCCTCATGCTCGGAATATTAGGATCAATGAACATATATCTTTGGCCCGGAATATTCAAAGCATTCAATCCCTGGTGGGCAATAAAGTTATTGTGTAATAATCCGGAATGGTTTCTTATATTAGGAGCTGTGTTCCTTTGCACCACGGGAGCCGAGGCATTATATTCAGATCTTGGTCACTGTGGACGTAAGAATATTTCTGTCAGTTGGATATTTGTAAAGATCATGCTCATACTGAATTATCTCGGACAGGGAGCATGGCTGCTTGCCACACCAGACACTGCCGACATAAATCCATTCTACGGCATCATGCCGTCATGGTTTACAATAATCGGAGTAATAATGTCGACCGGCGCCGCCATAATAGCGAGTCAGGCTTTGCTGAGCGGATCTTTTACGATATTCTCGGAGGCAATGAATCTCGTGTTCTGGCCCAAACTCAAGATAAAGTATCCTTCAAGAGAAAAAGGACAATTATATATACCGGCTGTAAACTGGTCGCTGCTGGCAGGATGCCTGCTCACAGTGCTTATATTCCGGGATTCAAGCCATATGGAAGCCGCATATGGGCTTGCGATAACAATAACAATGCTGATGACAACAGTATTGCTCACTTTTTATCTCCGAAGTCTCAACGTAAGCATTGTTATTTGCTCGGCATTCCTGGTTTTCTTTGGAATTATCGAAGGTATATTTTTTGTTGCCAATCTTTTCAAATTCACTCACGGAGGATGGTTCAGCATTCTTATCGCAGGAATAGTGGCAACAATCATGATCATATGGAACAAGGCAATACGCCTGAGAACATCATACGTTCAATATTACGATCTTGACAAAGCTACGGATATCATACAGGCAATAAAGCATGACGATGAGATACCGAAATATACTTCCAATCTTGTTTACCTTGTTCAGGCATCCGATGACAATAAGATTGAAAGTAAAGTCCTATATTCCATTATCAACAAGCAACCCAAACGAGCAGATCATTATTGGTTTGTTCACGTTACGCATGTCGACTCTCCCGACACGCTGGAATATTCAGCCAAGGTTGTTGTGCCGGAAACAATCTACCGGATCGATATCAATCTTGGTTTCAGGGTGCAGCCAAAAATAAATGTGTACATTCGCCAGATCATTGAGGATCTTGTGAGTCAAGGTAAACTCGACCTGCGCAGTAGCTTCCCGTCGCTTAGAGAACGAGGAATACCCGGAGACTTCCGGTTCATAATCATCAGGCGTATATTCTCAGCCTCAAGTAATTGTCCCCCCTGGTCTGCATTCATAATGCGTATGCACCAACGCTTGCGTCGTCTGGGCATCACGGATCAGGAAGCATTCGGACTCGACACAAGTATGGTTACGGCAGAAACAGTTCCGTTAATTATCAACACCACGCCGGGAAGACGCATTCTACCCCAAAATGAAGAGCCGGATGACAAGCAACAATAAAGAGAACATATGAATACACAAAAAAAAGCACTCACGATGTGAGTGCTTTTTTTGTGACTCCTGCAGGATTCAAACCTGCAACCTTCTGATCCGTAGTCAGATGCTCTATTCAATTGAGCTAACGAACCATTGCGTCATCGGGTTATTTCCGATTTGCGATTGCAAAATTAATGCTTTTTGGCGATTCCACCAAATATTTCTTAACTTTTTTTCCAAAAATATTCTATCCCACAGTTCCCGACAATACCGGAAACAGGAGGAATATCCTTATCAATTTTTATGGTTATCTCCTGCACAACACGCCAACGCTCTGATATTCTTTTTGATATGCAACGAGCTGTTGATTCGAGCAACTGACGCTCAACCAGCATCTCGTCTTTTATTTCTTCATACACCTCAGCATACGAAATCGAAGATTCAAGATTTTCTTCCTCAAATATACGTGCATCGTATGCTATACTGACATTGACAACATATTCGTTTCCGACCATTCGCTCCTGGTCAGAAACTCCAATTTTCGAATAAAACCTCAGATCGTTAAGATTTATCCTAAAAATCTCCATTTCAGATCGCCAATATCTTCTTATACATCAATCAGAGCACAGGCATTTTATCTATTCGGCGCTGGTGACGACCACCCTCAAACGGGGCTGCCAAATAAGCGTCAACAATATTCTTTGCAAGAAATTCAGAAATGAAACGAGCCGGCAAAACAAGAAAGTTCGCATTGTTATGACGTTTGGCAAGATCCGCAAGATCTTCCATCCATGCAAGCCCTGCCCTGATGCCCTGATGTTTATTAAGCGTCATACCGATGCCATTGCCCGAACCGCACATGGCAATGCCAAATGCACACTCCCCTTTTTCAACTGCCACAGCAGCAGGATGGGCATAATCCGCATAATCGCAGGATTCCTCGCTGTCTGTTCCGAAATCCACGACTTCATACCCTTTTTCGGTCATATACTTCTTCAAGACCTCTTTCAATTCATAGCCGGCATGATCGCTGGCAAACGCAACTTTCTCCATATTAGTCAGTTTATCATTCAAGTTTATTATCAAACTCACCTCTTACCTTTAACTTTTCACCTCTTACCTTTCCCAATAGGCTTCCTTGGAAAATCTTTCCCTTGAATGCAAATCTCACAAGGAAGAAATTGACTGGCACACATATAGCCAATGCGGGAAGCAACGCCAACGTAGATCCAACCAATCCCTTGAAAATTGCCACAAGACCTGTCTGCATCCCCATGTTTATAAGATGACTCAGCGTGAATGCCAATCCCTTTTTAGCATTGGGATTGCTGTGGAAAGTAAAATAACTTGACAAAAAGAAATTGGCAATGAAACTGATGGCATAACTGATCATCGTAGACACTACGGCTGTCGTGCCAACTGCGTTCACGAAAACCACATACATGCCATATTGCAATACTGTGGCGAATCCGCCAACCGCTACAAATCTTATTGCTTCCGATCTGCTGTCATTGCTCTTGAGCAACTTCTCTTTGTCAACTTGCAGTTTCTTCATGATGTTCCGTATCTTCAGCTCCCTTTGTTTTGGAGTCTTTGAGTTCTTTATTTATGGAATAAATGTAATCAAGCAATTCTTCCCTTCCTTTCCCTTTCTCGGAAGAAGTGACAAAAACCGGTGGCAATTCCTCCCATCTCTTAAGAAGTTCTTTCTTGTAAGCTTCCACATTGCGCTCTGCCGCCACCGGACCAAGTTTATCGGCTTTGGTGAATACTATCGAGAAGGGTATCCCATTTTCTCCAAGCCAATCCAAAAACTCAATATCAATCTTCTGAGGTTCATGACGTATATCTATAAGTACAAAAAGAGATGTAAGCTGTTCGCGTTCGAGTATATACCCTTCTATGATACGTGCAAGCTTGTCTCGCTGCTCCTTACCTCTGGCTGCATAGCCATATCCCGGAAGATCGACAAGATACCATTCCCCGTTATCAACTTTGAAATGATTTATCAGCAACGTTTTTCCCGGTTTTTGCGATGTCTTGGCAAGGCTCTTGCTCTTTCCAAGCATATTGATCAACGATGATTTACCGACATTCGATCTGCCGATGAAAGCATATTCCGGAACGTCGGTTGCGGGACATTTACGGGGATTTTCATTGCTGATCTCGTATTTTATATTCTTGATATCCATAATTAATTTAGTTTAGGGAAACAGAGTGAATGAATCAGATTGAGTCCCTCCTTCACTTGCGAGCTGTTCACGACAACTGCAATTGTTGTGTCGGACGCACCATCTGAAATTGCTTTCACATCCAACGAAGCTCCCTCTAATTCTCTAACAATATCTGAACCCAGTTTCTTTACCTGTTTTATGCCTTCTCCAACCACAGCTATAACCGATAAATCATCTGTTTTGTTGATTGCCGTCAATTCCCCGTTCTGGATTTCAGGCGAGAATTCCAGTCTTAATTGAGCTAACGCCTTGTCCCCGTCAGCCTGAGGCATAGCAATGGAGAAAGATTTTTCAACCGATGGCTGCGCCACGAGGAAAACACTGATTCCGTTTCGCGCCATCGCATTGTAAGCGCGTGAATTTATTTCCGCAACATTCGAAGTCAACGGACCACACATCGTTATCATCGATGTGTTGTTAAGAGAAGACACACCTCTTGGCTTACCTTTGTCCGGGATATTATCGGAAATGTATGTTCCCGGAGCACCGGGATTGAAAGTATTCAGAATTTTTATCGGTATGTTCTTATGAAATACGGGATAGATGGTTGGAGGATAAATCACCTTTGCTCCGAAAGAACATAATTCCATACTCTCTATAAAAGACATCTCCGGAATAATCGCTGCATCTTTGATGATGCGAGGATCAGCCGTAAGGAATCCATCGACATCCGTCCATATCTCCAGAAGATCTGCATCAAGCGCAGCTGCCATTAATGCAGCTGTATAGTCGCTGCCACCTCTCCCCAGATTCGTTATTTCTCCAGTATCTTTATCTGTAGAGATGAATCCTCCGGCAACTGCATGCTGCGCCAACGGAAGTTTGAACTCCTCTCGTATGAGACGATCAGTAAGATCTCGATCGGCAATATTGCGGTTAAACCACTTTTCAGTCTTTATGATGCCCAGCGAATCATGATGAGTTGCATTTTCAAGCATCCCTGCTACGATCACTGACGACATGCGCTCTCCAAAACTTACTACTTCTGCCAGCGTACGCTCCGGAAGGATATGGATAAGAGTAAGACCCTTGTATCTTTCCTCAAGCATATCAAGCAGAACATTAACTGTCGACAACACATTTTCCTTGCGATCTGCAGGAATCAATGCTTCGATTATATCATAATGACGTTTGCGGATAATTTTCATCTCATCCACATAGTCTTCTTTACCTTCAGAGGCTGATTTGGCAGTAGCAATGAGTCTGTCGGTCAAGCCACCGAGAGCCGACACCACGATGATAGCCGGATCTTCCAAACCTTCCACAATAGATTTAACATTGCGGAGGCTATCTATTGTGCCGACCGATGTGCCGCCAAATTTCAAAACTTTCAACATCGGCTATTAATAACAACTATATAATAATGCAAAAATACAAAAAAAAATGCAAATAGAACTAATTTTAACTTCGCAGTGTTTAATTTTAAAAATTCCACTACAGATGAAAAATATCAACGACATAGACCCTTCCTGTTGCAGGCTCGATTTCAAGCCTGTTACAGGAAATGATATACGATTATTAAACAAATACTTCACGTCCTTCCCGTCTCGTTCTTGTGATTTCTCGATTGGCGGAACATTTATGTGGACAGAATATTATGGATACGAGTTTGCGGAATTTAAAAACACCCTGTTTTTAAGAGGTAAAGATCCCGAGTCGGGAGAGACTATTTATTATTCCCCTCTTGGTATGCTTCCACCCGAAACGAGCAAAAGACTGATCATAAAGGATGCTGCCAATTTTCCAAAATCAAGAATGCTGATTCCAATCGAATCAGATGCAGATACCGGTATTGACTTAGAAAACAATTGTGATGAAAAATTGAAGGAATACTTATACCCGATCGAGCGTTTTCTGCATTTTGCAGGAAAGAAGATGGAGAAGAAACGCAATCACCTCAATTATTTTCTTCATAATTACGAAAATGCTACTGTCGAGAAGATTTCAACGAATAATATCGAAGAACTGATAAACTTTACCACCCGGTTCTCGGCTGCGCATGAAGCATCAGACCTCAGCGCCTATGAAAATTTACAAACAATAAAAGTGCTGAGAGACTTTGGATCATATCCTTTCGAAGGAATTGCCATCCGGCTAAATGGGGAAATAATCGGCTATACATTCGGTGAAAAAATTGGAGATGTATTTTTCGCCCATGTAGAAAAAGGGAATATCGAATATCGTGGAATTTATCAGGCTCTGGCTTCATTCATGAGTCAGGAAGTCAACAAAAAATATCCCGATGTAAAATATCTTAACCGCGAGGAAGATATGGGCGACGAAAGTCTGCGTCAGAGTAAAGAATCATACCATCCAACGTTGCTCGTCAACAAATCTGTGGAGTGTCTCTCCGCTTGTACAGCGTCTAAAGTAGCCATGCGCGTATGAGAAGCCATAATTTAATTAAAAAATGCAGATAATATAAAATGTTTTTTTATTAACTTTGCAGGTGATAAGAAGCTGTTAAAAAAACGGACAAATGAGCGACGTTCTTGTTATTATACCCACATACAACGAGATTGAGAATATCTCCAACATTATTGATGCCGTAATGGAACTCCCGGATGGCTTCGACATTCTCGTCATTGACGATGCTTCGCCGGATGGCACACAGGATGCTGTCCGCAAAAAAATCGAACAATATCCCGGCAGAGTGCATCTGGAATGCAGGTCGGGGAAACTTGGTCTTGGCACAGCATATATACATGGTTTCAAGTGGGCTCTTGCACGCGGATATCAATTTATGATTGAGATGGATGCTGATTTTTCTCACAATCCGCAGGATCTTCCGCGTCTTTATCACGAATGTAAAGATAGGAATGCGGACATGGCAATCGGCTCACGTTACATCTCGGGAGTGAATGTTGTAAATTGGCCCATGGGGCGCGTGCTCATGTCATACTTCGCCTCTGTATATGTCCGATTCATAACCGGCATGAAACTGCGTGATGCCACCGCCGGGTTTGTCTGCTACCGACGTCGCGTGCTGGAAGCAATAAAGCTTGATGAGATTAAATTCAAAGGCTATGCATTCCAGATAGAAATGAAATTCAAAACTCACTGCAAGAAATTCAAAATTGTTGAAGTGCCAATTGTTTTTATCAATCGACAACTTGGCACATCCAAAATGAACTCCTCAATTTTTGGAGAAGCGGTATTTGGAGTGATACAATTAAAACTCGCCAGCATATTTAAAAGCAAAAGCTTCCGTTCATAAACGGAAGCTTTTTTATCACCCATCAATTCTCAACTATTAACTATTAACTATTAATTATTAACTATTAACCATTAATTATCAACCAACTCCCCGTAGTAGGCTTTTACGTCTTTCCAATGATAATAGGGCCAGATATCAGTTTCAACCGGTATTTTTGTTTCTTTCTCATTATGAAGGAATTTCACAAGAATATCATCCGGTTTCTTATCATTCTTGAATAGAACCATCTGAATGTTTGCAGCCATGGGCGAAACAAACCAATCACACCACGTCTTATAAAAATCCTCATGGCGTTCAGCTTCTCCATAACAATTTTCAAAATGTAGGAGAGCCGTAAAAGGCACTACATTACCATCATGTCCGAAACGAAACGTGGCAGCCTCCCCTTTTCCTGAAATTGCATCCTCCGCGCCCTTCAGAAAATTGCGAAGTAGCGGTTTAGCATTGTTGAGATGTTTACCTTTAGCAGCCGGGAAATTTGAGTGTTTACCATAAAAATCAGCATTAAAACATTGCCAGATATCAAAGAGCTCCTGCGGGGTGAAGATATCATGAAATGAAATTTTGTTTTCTGTATTCTGCGCATCAGCTGCAAGCC
>DAWBVG010000608.1:0-6359 GCA_052279865.1 Muribaculaceae bacterium | reverse complement strand
ATTGAGGGCAGCCTGGAGAAGGTTGAACTCATCGTTCTTATAAACCACCTCCTGAGTCATGCCGTAAGAATTGAGGGGCTTTCCTCTCAAGGAGAAGACGGCTTGAGTTTCGGCGTTGCGAACCTTGGTGATGGTTCCCGATGCTGAGTCCCCCTCGGTGATGAATATTGAGGAGTCTTCGCGCAAGTCTTCTTTTGCTTTTGCCTTCAAGGGGTCATTGTAGTGGATGCGGCAATCACGGAGCTTGCGGTTATGCAGGCTTACTTTCTTTGCCTTCTCTCGGGCAAGCTTGGCTACTCCAGCCATGGCTTTGCGTTCTTTTTCGCTTGAGGCAATCTTGCGGAGCATCACTTCCGCGATGTCAGGATTACGATGGAGGTAGTCGTCAAGTTCCTTTTTGATGAAGTCACCTATGAATTTATTAACAGTCAAGGTGCTTCCTGGCGCCACTTCCTTGCTTCCAAGTTTTGTCTTTGTCTGGCTTTCGAACACAGGCTCCTGGATGCGCACGGATACTGCAGCCACCAAGCCATTGCGGATGTCGGAAAATTCATACCCTTTGCCCGAGAATTCTTTGATGGTGCGTGTTACGTGTTCGCGGAAAGCGGTGAGATGGGTTCCTCCCTGCGTGGTGTGCTGCCCGTTGACAAAAGAATAATATTCTTCGCCATATTGGTCGGTATGCGTGAGTACGACTTCGATATCTTCCCCCTGAAGATGAATGATAGGGTAGAGGGGATCGTTGGTCATATTTTCTTTAAGAAGGTCAAGCAGACCATGGCGTGAGAAATATTTCTTGCCATTGTAGAAGAGTTGCAGCCCGGCGTTGAGATATGTGTAGTTGTTGACCATTGTTTCTACAAATTCCTGATTGAATCTGTAGTTCTGGAACAGAGAAGGATCGGGGATGAATTTCACAAGGGTTCCGTTCGGTTCGGATGTTGGCATCGGGTCTGAGTGACGCACAAGATCTCCGCGTTCAAATTCCACCTCAACCATCTTTCCATCGCGAACGCTGGCGACGCGGCAGTATGTGGAAAGAGCGTTGACTGCCTTGAGACCCACACCATTCAGTCCGACGGATTTCTTGAAGTTCTTGTCGTCAAACTTACCACCGGTGTTGATATCAGAAGCTACCTCCTTGACTTTGCCGAGAGGGATGCCGCGACCATAATCGCGCACTGTAACTTCCCCCTCTTCGGTGAGGGTTATGTCTATACGTTTCCCTGCGCCCATGTTGAATTCGTCGATGGAGTTGTCAACCACCTCCTTTATCAGCACATAAATGCCATCGTCGGAATGTGAGCCGTCACCGAGTTTCCCAATATACATACCCGGTCGGCGCCGAATATGCTCATTCCATTTAAGGGTCTGGATCGCATTGTCGTCGTATGTGCCGGCATTTGCAGATGCGGCAGTGGAGGGAGTGATATCCTCCCTCTCTTCTGTTTCGAAAATATCTTCGCTCATAGGTAGGCTAATGTAGTCACAAAATTACAAAAAATCCCGCTAAAATAAAAATACCTGAAACATGAGATTCTCTTTTTTTGTTATTATCGTAGAGAGTGTTATCCGAACACTCTTTTGAGAAGGTTTAACTATGGATGCAATCCACGCTTCGTCATAGTTAGCCACTCATGAAGAAATCTAATTATCAATTAAAAAATACCACTATGAAGAAGTATTTGGCAGAAGGAGTCGGCACGATGTTCCTCGTGCTTCTCGCTTGCGGCAGCGCGGTTCTGGCAGGTCCGGAAATCGGAGTTTTAGGTATAGGACTGTGTTTTGGTCTTATCCTGTTGTGTTTGTGTTATGCTATTGGAAACATTTCCGGATGTCATGTGAATCCGGCAGTTTCTTTTGCTGTCTGGATAAGTGGACGTATGTCGGGTAAGGAGTGTGTCGGCTATATCATCAGCCAGCTGATAGGTGCTGCTGTTGGCGCGGCTTTCCTTTACTGGCTTTTCAATATCGGTGGCGCTGATTTCAAATATGGCGGCATCACGGCGATTTCCGACAATTCCATCGCAGCCAATGTTTGTCAGCCCGGTGTTAGCCAAGGTATGGCTCTCCTTACTGAGATTCTATTGACGATGCTGTTTGTATTTGTAGTATTAGGTGCTACTGATTCCAAAAAGGGATATGGCAATTTTGCAGGTATTGCAATCGGTCTTGCTCTCGGTTTAGTGAATATTGTGGGAATTCCCGTTGACAACTGTTCGGTGAATCCGGCACGTAGTTTCGGACCCGCATTGTTCTCACCCAATGCTTGGCCCGATTTCTGGATTATGGTTATTGGTCCTCTTGCAGGAGCTGTGCTTGCGGCGATATTATGGAGACTCGTTGCTGGCAATACCAAAGCCAGGTCCTGATATCAGTCAACAGGGTAATTGAAATTCCTGTCAGATGCATCAGAAAGCTGTTCGAGATATTTTCGGGCAGCTTTTTTAGCTTCCGGAAGATCCATGTAGGAGTAATTGCCGCAGTCGCGTGGCGTGGCACCGGGCACTTCCCCTTCGAAGTCTGCAACAAAACGCATGGTCTCTTTCATGAGTGGGAGTATATCGTTGCTTTCCATATTTCCTTGCACCAGAAGATAATTACCGGTGCAGCATCCCATAGGTCCCCAATAAATTATTCTATCCTTCCATTCTGGATGATTGCGGAGGAAGGTTGCAGCGAGGTGTTCCATTGCATGCAGTGCACGTGGGTCAAGAGCTTCCTCGCGGTTAGGGCGAGTCATGCGGATATCAAAAGTAGTGACTATATCTCCGGAGGGTGTGAAATCGCGACGCGAAACGTATATTCCCGGCTCCAGAAGATTATGGTTTATTGTAAAACTCGGAATCTTTTCCATTGTTGAAATCAAATTGGTTTGCAAAAATAAGAAAAAATGTGTAAAAAATAGCAAACTATTTAATTTGAACCAATGTTTTATTTTTAAACAGCTTATTAAATATGATTCTACTATGAAACACACCGTATTGCTATTGACGTGCTTTATGTCGTTTACTCCACTTCTCGCGCAGACTTCCTCTGCCGGCAAGGGGGCTGAAGATGAGAAAACCGATTCAAAAATCGAGTTTATCAAAACTGCGAATTGTCCTGATGTGCAGGAGATTCTTAAGAAAGAGCGTCCGAATGAAGCCACCGCCATTCCGGTGCCGCATTTTGCTGTGCGCACTTCTGATAATAAATTTGTAATGACTATAGGAGGTCAGATAAATCCTATAATAGGAACTGATTTCGGGAATGACTTATATGAAATTGACGGCGCGGGAATCGGATTCGTAACCGGTATGATTCCGGTACCGGCTATGTCAGGGAAGAAATCCGATTTTTATATCAATCCCTTGAATGCCAATATTGATTTTCAGGTTGTAGGTTTTGGTGGCACAAAGAATCAGGTTACCGGTTATCTTAAATTCGGAACTAATGGCGAAAACACCGCCATAAAACTAAAGAAGGCTTATGTGTCTTGGATGGGAATCACTGCCGGTTTGAAGACCACACTGTTTGAAGACGGCACGGCTGCCTCTCCTCCAACTATCGACCCTCAAGGTCCAAGCGGAATGATATCGACCTCATCATATGAGGTGAGCTACATATCTCCCTCGTTCAAGGGATTCCGGTTTGCTGTAGGTCTGGATATTCCCACATATTATAGTTCTAATGGCGTTTATCGGGGGCATGATTTCAAAACATGGCGTCAGGAAGAGATTGAAGGTCAACCGGTAGCAGATCCTGAGGCATATAATCAGAACGTTCCGGATATTCCGATGTGGGTGGAATATGCAGCATCAGAATACAATCGCATCCGTCTGTCGGGTATTATCCGCAATTTCTCTTATCGCGACCTACTTGAGGGGAAACGTCGCAACAGTGTGGGTTGGGGTGTAATGCTCAGTGGCAATCTCAATCCTGTGGAACCACTTATTTTCTACCTGCAGGCAGCATATGGAAAAGGTATCGGTGCATATCTTCAGGATATTGCCGGACAACCTCTCTCTTTTATACCTGAGGATTCGAAACCGGGACATATGACTCCTTCTCCGATGATGGGTCTTACGCTTGGCGCAACTTACAACATCAATAAGAAATGGCAAGTAAATGCCGTTGCATCGGAATCCCGTATATGGAGCGTTGCACCATATGCAGTGGCAGCTGCTGATGCTCCCGACAATATAAACAACTATAGATATGGTTTCTATTTTGCGGGTAATGTATTCTATAATATCTCTTCATATCTCCAGGTTGGTATGGAATATCTTTATGGAAGACGAGGCACATGGAATGCCGGCACAGCACACGATAACCGTATCCAGATGCAGGTAATGTTCACACTATAATCGTAAATAAGTAAGAAATAACAGGGAAGAAGTAAGAAAATAAAGTGGCACGCCTCAGATTTGTAGAGGCGTGCCACTTTTTACTTTTTACTTTTTACTTCTAACTTTTTACTTTTTACTTCCATTTAGAGGAGCGTGTTTTGCGTGACGGGCTTTAAAACTTACCGGATCTGTGTGGAAGACATAGGCTTTTCTAAGAATGAGCGCCGTGATGAAAAGAATGGCGAGGATGACAGCATTCATGTAGAACGCGAAGTTCGGGGAAGCTTCCGTAGTGGTGTGGAATATGGCAGCCATGAGCTTTATAAAGAACGGCACTACCGATATGGCTATGTAATTGCCGGTAAGCACATATGCGAAATACTGGTTCGCAAGAGATTTGTTAGGGGCAATTGCTGTAGTTTTATCGTATATGATCGGCTGCACAATTCCGTATCCATAACCGATTAAAAAGACTCCTATAATATATATAGGCAATGTATGGAAGATAGAGACAAGCAACAATCCTACAGCTGATACGAGGATTGAAACAGGGATCGTGACACTTCCAATTGTTTTCATTACAACCGGAAGAGTAAATCCTGCAACTGTTGCGGAAAGGAAGAACATTGCGGTGGCGATACCAACAATGCCTGAATCAAATCCATAATGTCCCATTGTGAAGGGCAGACAATAGCTTACAGTGGTGGTTGCATAGGTGCAGATTACATAAAGGGCAATTACACTAAGCAAAAGTTTAACAATTTTCTTATGGGCGGAGGCAGGGAGAGGATAGCCAGGATGGCTTGCTTGGGCTGCAGTGTTGTCAATCACTTTTTGTTTAAGGAACTGTACTTTCTCTTGATCCGGAATAAAATGAGAGGTGATGTATTTGCCGCTCATAAACGGAATAAGGAGGAAGGGCAAGATAGGTGTAAGATAAACTATAAATGACAAGTGCCAGTTGTATGCGGCAACCCATCCGACGAAGAGCGTTGCAACGATTACAGCCGCATTTGAGATCCCTGATTTCATGCCAAGTGCCCAAACGCGACGTCTGCCATAGAAATATATGGCGAGCAGACTCGCAGCCAAAGGTATGACAAATCCACATCCTACTCCAACAAGACATCCAAGTAGAATAAGTTCTGTCATAGTGTTTGCGAAGAAATATAACACACCCGCTATCGTGAATATTATAAGTCCGATTGCGAGCACCAACATTTTTTTATTTCCGCGTGCAAGTTTGCCTGAAAGGAGGATGAAAGGTATGATCACCAGGTTGGGCAAAGAAGTCAGCATCTGGATTTCAAGCTCATTTGTGTGTGGAAATATTTCTTGCAATTTAGCCAGAATAGGTGAAACCGCAAGACCTGGAAGATTAACGACCAACGATATGGATAAAATCGCGACGAGGGAAATCCAAGGTATTTTCCCGTTTCCGGAATTTACGTACAGCATAATATGAATATTTGAAACTTTTGTCTTTATAACAACTTGAATATGGCAAAGTTCTGTGTTTTGCTAACTAAATGTGACAAATAGTCGCAGAATTGAGAACAATAATTTTGTTCAAACGTTTCTATGATAAATTATTGTTATCTAAAACACTATATTATGGGATTTTCATCACAAGGAGTTAAATCAGGCAAAGGCACATATGTGGGATGGCTCGCCTTGATCGATCTCTACATTATCTGGATCATAACATCTATTCCGGGGCTTGCCATCGCCCCGGTAATGCCGATGTTGCTAAAAGTTTTCCCGGGCACATCAGAGCTTACCACTCAGATGCTGACAGTGGCGCCAAACATTGCCGCTATTCCCTTCACTCTTCTTGGAGGTGCCCTTGCCACTCGTTGGAACAATATGAAGATGCTCTATTGGGTATGTATATTCTATGTTATTTCCGCAGCTGCATTCTGGATTGCTCCCAATATGATTGTGTTGATAGTCCTAAGTTTTATAATAGGTATCGGAGCCGGTATCGTTACTCCTCTGGCTTCCGTGTTTGTGGCTGATATGTTTGCC
>DAWBVG010000607.1:0-2843 GCA_052279865.1 Muribaculaceae bacterium | reverse complement strand
CTCTTAAACTTTAAGTTGAAGCTTGCGAAACTTAAATAGAAATTATGAAGAAGATTTTAGTATCAATATTGTTTTCGGTGTGTGCCTCTGTTTGTGCGCATGCTGAAACCAATATTGTCATTGGTAAAGACACGAAAGTGTTTGAGTCAGCGGTTGCAAAAGATGAGTATGCCGCGGTTAACCAGAATGACCAGCCTGTGATACTGGTTACAGGGATGGCTTTTCCCGTAAAGGATCAGAAAGCCGGATGGTATGTTGTGGAGTATTCAGCCGGACTCAGAGGCATGGTGATGCAGAATGTTGTTGCGGATAATTCTGTTGTGAAAGCACCGGCAGCCGGCACATATAAGGTTGCAAACAACCCTACTGAGACCGTTACTATCTCTAACACAGGCAATGACTGGACGCTAAAATCCGGTACGAAGTCATTCTCCGGGAAAGGAGATGGAAAGGCTGTGATATTCACCTCAGCCGATGGCAATATGAAATATTCTCTGACAAATATTTCAGGCAAGCCGGCTGTCTTCAACTACGACAATTCCGTTACTAAATTCTTCTGAAATCAGTCTCACAAATTCATAAATCAATAGCGGATGGCTCTGAATCGAGTCTCCGCTTTTTATTTGCAGCTGCCTATTCGATAGGAAAATGCATCTGTATGTCCATAAAATGTGAGAGAATGCACATTTTATGTCCTTAAAATGTGAGATAATACACATTTTATGTCCTTATAATGTGATTGGGATTTGGATTGCATTATATTTTTTACTAAATTAGCAGCATGAAAAGATATGCAATTGATATACTTGTGAAGTGGAAGGAATCCCCACGCAGGAAACCTATGATAATCGAAGGTGCAAGACAGGTCGGAAAAACATGGCTTGTCAAAGAATTTGCTGCTACGCATTATAAGAATATTGCATATGTGAATTTTGAAGAACAGACATTTTTGAGAAGTCTGTTTTTAACTGATTATGATACCGACAGGATCCTCAATGCCATCAGTGCAGCTACGCATGTAAACATTATTCCGGGAGAAACGCTGATATTCTTTGACGAGATACAAGAAGCAGACAATGGGGTTGCCGCGTTGAAATATTTCAATGAGAACGCGGGCGAGCAACATGTCATAGCTGCCGGAAGTCTATTAGGTATCGAATTGCATCGACATACATCCTTTCCAGTAGGTAAGGTTCAATTCATGACATTGTATCCGATGAGTTTCTTTGAATTTTTGGATGCTATAGGAGAAAATAGGCTGACAGATATAATCCGCAACAAAGATTGGACTACAGTCAACACCTTTGCACCCAAACTCTCTGAATATCTTAAACAGTATTATTATGTTGGAGGTATGCCCGAAGCTGTGTTGGCGTTCAGTGAGGATCACGATTGGGAGGAAGTAAGAGATATTCAAAACGAGATTCTTAAAAGCTATGATTATGATTTTTCAAAGCACGCTCCTGCAGATGTTGTGCCGAGAATAAGGATGTTATGGAATTCCCTACCGGCTCAACTAAGTAAAGAGAATAGGAAATTCATCTATGGTCTCGTTAAAGAAGGTGCCCGAGCAAGAGAATATGAGATTGCTTTGCAATGGTTATTTGATGGAGGACTGATACATCGCGTGAACAATGTGACGGCACCTCGCTTACCTCTGAAGAGTTATGAGGATAAGTCTGCGTTCAAGATATATGCACTTGACGTAGGGCTGT
Organism: Muribaculaceae bacterium; assembly: GCA_052279865.1. Classification (GTDB taxonomy): domain Bacteria; phylum Bacteroidota; class Bacteroidia; order Bacteroidales; family Muribaculaceae; genus Lepagella. Next base: position 1,128 of record DAWBVG010000607.1, on the reverse strand, counting down.
TGGGAGCGATGAGTGGGTTAGATTCATCTATAATAGTAGAAGGGAACAGAATCTTTACGGAGTTCAAGGGGGCGCTGACTGAGCAATATGTACTTCAGGAACTCCTTTTGAGTCATGATCCATATTATTTTGCTAAGAAGAACTCTCAGCTTGAGATTGATTTCCTTATTCAGGAATCAGGACAAATCATTCCTATTGAGGTAAAGGCAGAGGAAAATCTTAAGGCAAGAAGTCTCCGCCAATTCGTAGCCGACAACGAATCAGAGACAGCATATCGGGTATCTATGTCAAACTACCGGCTGGAATCTTGGTTGACAAATCTCCCCCTCTATGCGGTAGAAACTTTATGATACAATGGTTCAAAATCCTTTGATACAACAATTTGAATCAAGCTTCGCCCTTCGCGCCTTGCGTCTAAATACTTGGTTGACTCGGTTTGTTGAGGCGCGCCAATTCACCGTTAACCTATTCCCTATAACCTTTAACCTTATCTGGTGCAGCCCGATAAATCGGAATTTAATATTCTGATTTGAACATGAAACATGAGACTGAGCATCCTACTTATTAAATATCCCCTCTTTCGGAGGTGTCGGCAGCACTTTCGGCCTCACGGATGCGGTGCAGCTGACGCCGTGATATACCTAAATATGAGGCAATTTCCTGAATTGGTAAGTTGTGTATGACGCCGGGATAGCGTGTGACAAGCTCATGAAAACGTTCTGTCGGTGTCTTTACAAGCATATTCAGATAACGGCAATAAGCCTCTTGCAACAGATTGGATGAAACCTCGGCAACAAAGCCGGGATTGCGCTCAGTGATAAACCGTCGCGCATCCTCGACCGATACACGCTGAACCTCAGCATCGCATCCTGCGACAATAGAGGTTAGCGAAGGCTGGTCATACAGGAATCCCTGCACATAATCTGTAACGACCTCGTCTTCGAATGAGAAGCCTGTTACTACTTCCTGCCCCTTTGAATTAAGAGCCACATATTTGAAATAGCCCGACTTTACCACACCTACATAACGGCACAACTGCCCTTGCTGAACAATTCTCTCGCCCTTGGCATATACAACGCCGTTGCCATTAGCTTCTATATAATCATTCAGCACCGACAAATCAATCTT
>DAWBVG010000606.1:0-4483 GCA_052279865.1 Muribaculaceae bacterium | reverse complement strand
GGTGGTATCAAGAAAATCCTTGAGCTCGACCTCAATGAAGAAGAGAAAGCCCTCTTCAAGAAAAGCGCAGAGGCAGTTCACAAAACAAACGCTGCTCTTCCCGCCTAACCCCTGCACATCACACTCAGCAAGCTAACAAACCTTGCTTAGCTTAAATAAATAAAATCCCGAGGAATAATCCCCGGGATTTTATTCTATATTGCAAATTTAGTTTTATGCAAAAACAGCTTCGACTATTATAGCGACAATGAAAAGCACACCCATCACAAGCGCGACAAGGTCAAGCTTCTTACTGGCAGAGCTGCTTGTTTTGTAAAGATATAAAGCTGCCAAATGACAAAAAGCCATCATAAAGGCAAAAAATACACTTATAAAATACCACCATGGCATATGCAGGGAAACCATCCATACCAGCCAGATAACTATAAGCACTAATCCGCCCCATGCAGCTGCCTTTGTCTTCAATAAATTCTTCATTATCAATTCCTCTAATTTACCATTCCCAATTCCTCTAATTCTCCATTATCAATTCCTCAATTCTCCATTCCCAATTCCTCTAATCCTCCATTCCCAATTCCTCTAATCCTCCATTATCAATTCCTCAATTCTCCATTCCCAATTCCTCTAATCCTCCATTAGTAATTAGTAATTTCTCTTTTTCTGTGCTGAGGCGGAAGCCGAAGAGCAAAAAGAGCCCCTCCCTGCTTCAAGCGGCTTATCTATATAATTTGAATCCATAAACTTCCCCGCTGTCAGCAAGAGCGAGAGCAACATAATAACCCGAAGCAAGAGCCGACAAATCAAGATTCATAAGAGATGTCTCTTTATAATATTTTTCCATCATCTGCATGCCTCCGATAGCATAAACTCGCATCATCCTGATACTTTCAGGAAAAGCAATCTCAAAATGCCCTCCGCCAAGAGCCTTAACTATAGGTTTGGTCGGAGAAATCAATTCATCAAAACTGATTTGCCGTTCAAGATTCTCTTTATTGACATCTCTGATAAAATCCTCATAAAATTTAAATGGAATCTCCTCTTCTGTAATATCATCCAGAGTAATCTCTCTAAAGTTATCCGGATTATACAAATCAAATTCAGTAGCCTGAGGCATAAGAATCTGATTTCCTATCCTATCAAGAGATTCAAGTTTCTCCCGCTGCTCATCAGAAAGGACATTATATTCATCGCTCTTATATGGCTCTTTAAGAATTGCCGCCACATATTGTGGCAGATTCTGCCACGCTTTCAGTGCGTTAGCCGGAATTCTGGAATCATATCTGACAATCTCAATTTCCCTGGCGTATTTCGTGAGCATAGCCTTCTCTTCATCTGAGAGCTTTTCTCTGTCAAATTTTCGTCGGGTGCTATAGGCAAGTATAGGATATGCTTTGTTCTCTGCCGCAATTATCACATATCCTCCTTTGGGAGAATTGTAGACATAGAGTGGAGAAAAGAGCCTGTCGGTAGTGAGTTGACGACCATTCCACACCATCTGCGGAGGAGCGGTAACTTCTCCGTATGCTGCATTGAAGAATGTCTGAGCAAGTGAATTGGCTTCCTTACGGGTAACAGTTTCGGCTTGTATGACGAAACAAATCGCCATACAAGCCATCACCAATATTATTTTTCTTGATTTCAAGTTCAGTGAAGGAGTTTAATACAACTTCAATATAATTTAAGCCTCTGCAGACTCAACTTCGGATTCCTCTACCTCTACAACATTCTGAACATTCGGAAGTTCAAGACCGAGATGTTTTTTGGCATCGAGAGCCTTAAGCACAAGTCCGAGAACGAGGGCGGCGACACCAAGACATGCGAGCATTACCAAAGGAGCCGTGTAGTTATAGCTAACCGAGGCAACTTCTTCCGTCATGGTTCCGTTTGCGAGGGCTTCCGTGATCTGAGGATTTGTTGAATCGAGCACCTTACCGATAAGCATTGGGAAGAGCCAAAGTCCGATATTCTGAATCCAGAAGATAAGTGCATATGCCGAACCGATGATTTTTGCGTCAACAAGCTTCGGCACGCTGGGCCAAAGTGAAGCGGGAACAAGAGAGAACGATGCGCCAAGCACAAGAATGGTCAGATATGCAACCACAACGCCACCTACAGGACTATCCTTGAACATCGGGAGAATAAACGCGAATGTGAGATGACATGCTATAAGAAGCAATGCGCCCAGAACAAGCATCGATGCTGCTTTACCTTTGTAATCCACATACTTACCAAGTATCGGTGTGATTCCTACAGCAAGAAGAGGGAACACGGCAAAAATCGCGGCAGCGCTCTGACGCATGTAACCCATCCAACAATAGAGCACAAGGCAACCGATTGCGACTACAAGCATTACCGAACGCATCAACTTGCTTTTGCCGAAATTACTTGCAAACGATGCAAATGCCACTATAAGCATCACAACATACTGCCATACGCTCACAGCATCACTTCCCCAGAAAGAATCCGGAGCCACATCCGTGAAGGCGAGATTACACTGAAGCATATTGACCGCATATTTCTGGAAGGGGAAAATAGCGGAATAATAAAGAACACAAAGGAGCGCAACAAGCCAGAATGCCCAGCTTGACAAGATCTTACCAAGATCGCTGATCTTGAAGGGATCATCCTTCTCTTCTGCCTCACCGGTCTGAGCATCAAGCTTCTTGTCCATAAAGAAATAGACAATAAACATTATGAGTGCGATCATGAGAAGCACTACACCGAAGGCAACCGAACGCGATACGCTGATTGTGCCTCCGAGTTCAGCAAACACCGGTGAGAAGATCATACATGTTGCCACGCCAAGACGAGCAAGCGCCATCTCGGAACCCATTGCAAGTGCCATCTCTCGACCTTTGAACCATTTTACGATACCACGGCTCACCGTGATTCCTGCCATCTCAACGCCACAACCGAAGATCATAAATCCTACAGCAGAGAATTTGGCAGATGCAGGCATCCCTTTATAGAAGGGTGAGATTCCTAATTCATCAAAACCCGGGATATAATTCAGATGATTGGTAAACCAGACGTCAAGGCTGCTTCCGAGAAATGAATCCGTAAGTGCGTACCAGTTTATCACTGCACCTACAAGCATCACAGCACCAGATAAAACAGCTGTGAAACGGACGCCCATCTTGTCGAGAATAATACCCGCAAAGATAAGGAAGAAAATAAACACATTGAGGAAAGTCTCCGATCCCTGCATAGTTCCGAATGCAGTAGAATCCCATCCTCTGGTAGACTGCAACAGGTCTTTTATAGGCGAAAGGATGTCCATGAATATATAAGAACAGAACATCGCAAACGCCAGAAGACCGAGAGCCGTCCAGCGAGCCCACGCATAATCTCTCAAAGACCCTGCCGCAGGCGAAACATTTGTAGTTGTTGCCATATTGTTGTTTAATTAAATTTTAATATTTACCTATTCAGCCCTATTAAGCCCCATCTCACCCCATTAAGCCTTGAAGCAGAAGGCACAATCCTAAAACCTAATACCTAATACCTAAAGCCTTCCTTTAGTACCACGCCGGGCTTAGCAATTCATTTCTGAATTCCTTTTCGCTAATCATTCCGGTTATCCTGTTGCCTTCATTACCATCCGCATCCAAGAAAACGAAAGTAGGAACAGCCTGCACCTGATATTTATTAGCGAGTTCAGGATTCTCATCAATATCTATGGTGATGAAATTATAATCATCTCTAAAATCCTTTGCGAGCGCATGGAAGATTGGCTTCATCCTCTGACAAGGGCCACACCAGGAAGCTGTAAAATCTACTATACTCGGCTTCCCATTAGAAACCATCTGAGTAAGCACAATACCTTCATCCTCGATATTTACACCAGCTTCTGCATTTCCGGCACTGTTGGAATTCTCATTCGCTTGAGTCTCCAACCCGGATGCATCCTTAGCAGCGATGGTTGCAGCTGAAGTCTTCTCCTTTTCCAGCTCCTCCGGATTCTTATAAGTGCTCTTGCCACTACAGCCAACAAGCACCAAAGCGACAAGCGCCATGCATAAAAAATAACTTCTTTTCATAAATCTCAAATTACAAAATTCACCCATCCCCATTAACCCCATTTCGCCCCATTCAGCCCCATCTCGCCCCATCATCCCGAGGCAGAAGTAGAAAGCACATCGGAGACCTTACAATAATAACTGCAAGATCTCCGACATTATTTTATGCTTATGTTATTTCCTCGGAATATTAAATTTCCTTGTTATGTTCAAGAAGCAGCGTCATCGACGGACGGTCGCAGATCTCAGACGGACCGAAATACTGGATCGGACCGGGATACTGATAGAGAGTGTTGAGTGCGAGAGTCTCACGCATAGAAGCAAACTTCAGATACGGACGGCCATTGAGATTTACGAGAGCCTTCTGGATTACAGGCTTCATCTCACCGTTACGACGCTCCATATTCATCATCATGGTGATTGGTATACCACCACAGATCCAGTTCTCTGTCTTGTCAGTAAGG
>DAWBVG010000605.1:0-11461 GCA_052279865.1 Muribaculaceae bacterium | reverse complement strand
GGTCGATACGTGATTTCACCACACCCCCTGTCTCACCCGCCAGAGCGGCGTCGACATGCATCAGAACATTATCTATATACTGTATTCCTGCTGTTGTCCCCTCCCCGTAATCTGAAATATCAAGCACATCGGGAGTGGAATCCTTTGTCACTCCCTTCATTTCGGCGATACTTACCGTGAGTCTGTGATGCTGCAAGATATCCGTATTAAGTGCAGACACATTCCGGCTTCCAAGAAGAGCATGTGTGAAAGGATGAGAAAGAAGCATCTTCACATCCTCATGAAAATAAGCGGTCTCTCCATTGCGTTTTCTTGCACGCGAATGGAATTGTCTCAGATGATGCAGAAAGGAAGCGACAGATGTCAGCTTAAGGGAATAACCCATCGTCAGGTTCACTTCCGACAAAGATTCCGGCAGCGCATAGAGCAGAGGCAAAAGAAGATTCTCATCCGGAAGCACCACTGCCACTCTTGCGTCTCTCACAGAATCAACACCTACTTGATTCACAATATCCTCAACCCTTGCAGCCGCAATCTTGGTCTGCGCCGAATTCGACGGAGAAGCGATCACGCGCATATCGGCAGGCATTGTTTCAACCCGATTACGCTCTATGTATTCCATCGCCCAATCCGGCGACGGGAAATTACGTTTGTTAAGCCGCAGGAAAGCTGCGGCATCACTTTCGTCAGATTCCAACACAGGTCCCGTGGCATCCCAATAGAAATCCGCGAATGCATCTTTCTCATCTTCATGGAAACCGCCACATTTTGCAATCTCCTCGAAAAGCAGGGCTTCTGTGGTGGAAAGAGCATTAAAACCAACAAATATAATTTTTTTATAATCAAAAAGATCCTTTCCCGATTCCTGCACGCGTTCCAAAGCGATACGATAGGCGCCACCAGGTGTGGCAAGTCCCTCGGCAGCAAGAGCATCGTCAAGAGCATGATAGAGAGGACCCATCGTCTGCCACAGATACATAAACCTCTCCTTGATGGCAGAATTATGATCAGGGGGAACAAGATTCTTCCAGAACCTTTCCACATCCTTATGATTGGGAGAATAACCGAAATAGCGTTTCAGGATCTCCATCTGTTCTTCAGTAAGGAAGTTGGAGGCGATTTCTCGATAATCACTCACATTCCCGAATATGGCGTCAGGATCAACATTATATTGGTCTACCTCACTGAAATCGGAAAGCAAAATCTCTCCCCAGCCGCGAAATGCATCAAACTCAAGAATTCCATTATCCTGAGCTTTCCCCGGCACAAGTGATTTGTTACTTTTATAAATATTGAAAAGACGGAACAGCATGTCGATACGTGAAGCAACCTCCCGTCCCGACAATGTCTCCACAAAATCGGCAATCGACAGTACCTCCGGAGCCATAGAGACCCGGCTTCCCAACTGCTGCGACAGACTGCGCAGAAAGAAAGTGCCCGACCGTTTATTGGGAAACACAAAACAAAACTCCGATATATCTTCGAAGTTCTCCACATATGCACGCGCCACAGAATCCAGAAATTTTTCCGCCATATCACTTTTCATAAGGTAATGCAAATGTAGTAAATTTACCTGTCTAATCAAAATATGGATTAATCTTACTTCATTATGCCCTGATTGCAGAATATTAACCTTTATTTATGGAAATTTACCCTATAAAGCTGAAATATTTTTATTAACTTTGTAGAAATTAATTGAGAGGGGCTTCCGGCTATCCGGAGCCAAGGTAACTATTACAGCATGAAATTCTCTGATATACCCGGACATTCAAACACCAAGTCAAGCTTACGCAATCTTGTTGACAGCAACAATATGCCGCATGCCATCATGCTTTGTGGCGTATCGGGAATAGGGAAAATGTGTATTGCCCGCGCATTCATGCAGTATGCCCACTGTCAGTCTCGCCGCAACGGGGAGCCCTGTGGGGAATGTCCCTCCTGCCGTCAACATCTCTCTTTCAATCATCCGGATGTTCATTTCATATATCCTATTGTAAAAAACAAGGCGCAAAAGATAGAATCATCTGAAGACCGGATAGAATCCTGGAAACAGATGCTTTCCGACTATCCCTGGATGCCACAGGAGAAATGGCAGGAGATAATAGATTCCGGCAACTCGCAACCCCTCATATATGTCAACGACGCCGACAATATCGTTCGCGCAGATGCCTACTCCTCCTTCACTTCTAAATATAAATTCTTTGTGATATGGCTTCCCGAGAAATTACAACCTGCGGCGGCAAACAAGCTTCTAAAGGTTATCGAAGAGCCTACGGAAGGCACGGTTTTCGTACTTGTTTCCAACAATGAATCGGAAGTGCTCCCCACCATCTCTTCACGCACACGCAGATTCAACATGCAGCCGGTTGAGCAATCTCTGATTTCTCAATATGTCACAGTGAAATATCGTCTTGACGCGCAAACAGCTGAGACAGTGGCGCGGTTGTCCGAAGGGAGGATATCAAAAGCCGATGAACTTGCATCACATTCAGGCGAGAGGGAAGAATTCAGCATATTGTTTCAAGACATAATGCGCGCTGCGTATGCCAAGAAACCGGCGAAACTCCGTGAAATCGGAGATTCCGCCTCCGGAATGGGACGTGAAAAGCTCCGTAGGTTCCTGAGCTACATGACCCAGATGGCACGCGAGAACTTCATCTACAACATCCGCGTTCCCGATCTTTCCTCCATGACGCGGGAAGAAGAAGCCTTCTCCCAACGCTTCTCTCCCTTCATCCACCACGGCAATGTAGAAGAGATTGTAAGCCGTATCGAGGAAGCCTCCACCCACATCGAGCGCAACGGCAATTCCAAGCTCATCCTATTCTCCCTCTTCCTCTACATCATCCCCCTCCTCCACAGACGGAGTAATTTGTAATGTGCAATGTTTAATGTGTAATGAAAGTCGACAACATCATATTGACTAAAACAGCAGATTTTGCAGTAAGGATTGTAAATCTTTACAAGCATATTTGCAACACATTCAACGATCGCACAATTGCATCTCAATTATTAAGATCCGGAACCTCGATTGGAGCAAACGCTCAGGAAGCAACCAGCGGAATCTCTAAGAAGGATTTTCTTTCTAAAATGTATATCTCATTGAAAGAAGCAAATGAAACCAAATATTGGTTAGTTTTACTTCATCGCACTGATTATTTAAGTGACAATGAATTCACTTCAATATACAACGATTGCTTAGAGATAATTAAATTGTTGACATCAATAACAAAAACAACAGTCGAAAATTTAAATAAAAAAATTTAGCATCAAATAATTAAACATTACACATTTCAAATTAAACATTAATAAAAATGAAACCAACTTTGTTTATTCTCGCAGCAGGTATGGGCAGCCGTTACGGCGGCCTAAAACAGCTTGATGGTCTTGGTCCTTCAGGCGAAACCATCATGGACTATTCCGTTTACGATGCTCTTCGCGCCGGTTTCGGCAAGATCGTGTTCGTTATCCGCAAAGATTTTGAACAGGAATTCCGCGAGAAAATCATATCCAAATATGAAGGACATGTGCCTGTAGAAGTCGTATTCCAATCGATCGACAAACTTCCCGAAGGTTTCACTCCAAATCCCGACCGTTCAAAACCCTGGGGTACAAACCACGCTGTTCTCATGGGTAAAGACGTGATCAAAGAGCCCTTCGGTGTTATCAATGCCGATGACTATTACGGAGCTGAGAGCTTCCAGCTCCTTGGCGACTTCCTCCGTTCTGTTGAAGGAAAGAAGAACTGCTACTGCATGATCGGTTTCAACATTGAGAACACACTCAGCGAGAACGGAGGCGTAAGCCGTGGTCTCTGCGAAGTTGACGCCAACGGCAATCTTACAGGCGTTACCGAATGCCATGGCATCGAACGCAAGGAAGGCAAACTCATTCAGGTTGTAGAAGGTGAAGAAGTTCCCTTCCCCGAGGATGCCAACGTATCAATGAACATGTGGGGTTTCACTCCCGACTACTTCGACTATTCTGAAAAAGCTTTCGTGAAATTCCTCAACGAGAATCAGAACGAACTTAAGGCTGAATTCTACATCCCCACTGTTGTCAACGACCTCATCAACGATGGCACAATCGAGCTTAAAGTTCTCGGCACACCCTCTAAATGGTTTGGCGTGACATATGCAGCCGACCGTCCCGCAACTGTAGCCCAATTCGCAAAACTCGTAGAAGACGGCACTTATCCCACTCCTTTATTTAAATAATCGGTTTAAACCGATTATTTAAATAAAGGTGATTGTCAAACCCCTATATAGCCCTATTCAGCCCTATATAGCCCTATATACTTATATAGCCCCATTACATAAAAAAATGAAAGACAAAATATTAGTTACAGGAGGCACCGGCTACATTGGAAGCCACACCGTAGTAGAGCTTCAGAACGCCGGATATGACGTTGTCATCATCGACAACCTCTCCAACTCAAATGTAAAAGTGCTCGACGGAATCGAGGCAATCACAGGTATTCGCCCTGTTTTCGTTGAAGGCGACTGCACAAATATCGAAGATCTTCGCAAGCTCTTCGAAGCCAATCCCGGCATCAAGGGTATAATCAACTTCGCTGCTTCCAAGGCGGTTGGAGAGTCTGTTCAGAAACCGTTGCTCTATTATCGCAACAACCTCAATACCCTCATCAACCTTCTTGATCTCATGCCTGAATTTGGAGTGAAGGGAATTGTATTCTCATCTTCATGCACTGTATACGGTGAGCCAGACATGAACCCCATTGATGAGACTGCTCCCATCAAGCCTGCCACATCTCCTTATGGCAACACCAAACAGATCAGCGAAGAGATCATTGAGGATTACATTAAGAGCGGCGCACCCATCAAGAGCATTCTTCTCCGCTATTTCAACCCCATTGGCGCGCATCCGTCGGCTGAGATCGGTGAGCTCCCCTTGGGTGTTCCCCAGAACCTCGTGCCTTACCTCACTCAGGCTGCTGCCGGAATCCGCAAGGAGCTGACAGTATTCGGCGATGACTACAACACTCCCGACGGCTCCTGCATCCGCGACTATATCGATGTCGTTGACCTTGCAAAAGCTCATGTGATCGCCATCAAGCGCATCCTCGACAAAGAAGACACCGATGCTGTTGAGATCTTCAACCTCGGCACCGGCCGCGGACTTTCAGTGCTTGAGCTCATAGACTCCTTCGAGCGTGCAACAGGTGTTAAGGTTCCCCACAAGATCGGAGAACGTCGCGCCGGAGATATCGAGAAAATCTGGGCTGATCCCAAGAAAGCAAATGAAGTGCTCGGATGGACAGCCGGTGTGCCAATCGACGAGACAATGAAGAATGCCTGGGCTTGGCAGTGCAAAGTCACTGAAAAGTAACTTGCCTAAAATAATCAAATAAAAAGCGGGGATACTCATCACGAGCATTCCCGCTTTTCTTTCAACCTTATCCTGTAGAGTCAATTAGTTGATTTTCACAGTTATTTCATCATTACTTTCTTTGTCTTTCCATTCTGCTTCACGATATAAAGTCCTTTTGAAGGTTCATTTACCTTCATACCTGTTAAATCGTAATATTCCACATCCGCAGAATCAACCGATATCTCCTCAACGCCCGACATGGCACCCTTTACAGTCAAAGTATTCTTGTTGGTGTCAAGAATAAGCTCTGCGTTTTCCAGATCCGATGCAAACGCCATGTTTCCAAGTGCGTCGCCTGTTGTCACGTTATAGGTTTCACCGGCAACCATAGCCTCATTGAGAGTAGTATAAGCAGGATTCCAACTCTTGGTAGACAACTTAAACGGAATCTCGCCTCGAATCACGGCTGCTTTGTAGGTATATACACCATTCTCTTCCGTCATGATATAATTATCAAGAAAGCCCCAGTTGTTGACTTCACCCGTGAAATATATATCATCCTTTGTAGGAGTTGGCACATCTCCGCTGTCAGAACTGAGAATAAACTTCATGGTGTTGGTATTGACAGTAAAATTATATTTTCCTGCCGGGAGATCCCAGGAACAATCATTCGAATCATCTCCTGTATAAATCATCTCGTTTTCTCCGATCACAGGCTCGGTTCCTGCCTTGGCAGGAGTATAACGACATGAATTGAAAGCAGTCCAGTCTCCACCAAGTTCCTTGACGAAACCGAAGCTGTTTTTCCCTTTGAACTCTACATTGATTTCAAACACTCCGTCAGTCACTTTTTTCATTTCAAGACCTTTTGACGTGTCCCAACCACCTGCCGGTTCGCCGATAAGATAGAGTTTTTGTGCAACCTCTGCATTAACGCCGCTTATTCCTGCTAAAAACATTCCGGCAGCAAGTAAATATTTCTTCATATTAATTGAATTGATGGAACGGACCGCACGGGGCGATCCGCTCCGGGTTAATTATATTACATATCGTATACCACGGTTGTGACGCTTTCGGGGTCCAAAACAACTTGGGATCCCGCATCAAACGCCGCTTCACGCAGATTCTTTGTAGATGAAGTGGTATATGTGCGCACTTTGGCATTCTGCCAGCCGGCGAGAGTCACATCAAGTTTCACAGGTTTCGCTCCCATATTGGTATAGACGGCAACCAATCTTTTCCCATCAGCTGAAAGATATGCCGATCCAAAGAAATTACGGCTTTCCGCGCATTTAAGATCAATCCTTCGGAAACCGGGACGCACAAACAGACTGAAGTTACCCAGAGCCCACAGGTTGGATGAAGCTGCATAACTTCCCTCTCCGTCAAAAACAGAACTACCCTTGGGGTTGAGATAAATCAGAAGCCACCGATTGCCATTCTGTTCATAGGGGGTGTCCATTGCTACCCAATAGCTCCATGAAGAGACATTCGCAACCGTAAAATCATTATGCATCACTTTGGTCATGTGTAACGCACGATCCATATCGGATGCAGATGCATGACCAGGGAATTCATCACGCGGTATGTCGTCACCCAGCATACACCATTCACTTTGCCACACCTCCAGTCCGTAACGCGATGCCATATCGGCAACCTGGCGACGCACACTGCGCTGTGTATCCCATGCGGTGTCAGTCCAATAACTATGGCAGCAATAAAGAGGTGCAAGATGTTTCAGATTTCCGATATAGGAGGATTCATTGGGATTCCAGAACTTTGAAGGGGCACCTCCCGAAGTCCACTTGTCGCCATAGAAGCATTCCCAGCTGTCGCCTTCGCCAAGAAGAATCTTGGTGGAAAGTCCTCTTTCCTCAAAGGCCCTGTCAATCTCAACAGCAAGCTTAGCCGCCTCATCAGGCTGCCATGCGGATCCTTCCTGATCCGTGCCGTTCCAACTTACATTAGGTTCATTTACCGGGGAAAGATGCGTCACGTTATAGCCGGCTTTAACAAAATGATCGGTCACATCCGCAAGATAATCTGCAAACGCGCCGTAATATTTAGGCATTAGATTCGAATAGGAGCCACGGTCGTTGCGAGCCTGCCCGTTATAGGTATATTGCACCAGCGGACTGTTACTGAAAAACACGAACTGCTCGGTGCCCATATCTTTTGCCTGCTGCATGAAATATTGCTGGCCGGCACATTTACTCCAGTCATATCCCGATCCTGAGCGAAAACTCTCCGCACGACGATGCACTGTCTTCACACCGGAGTTATCCCCTGCCTCAGCCGACCCGGCACCTAAGTTTACACGCCACATAGACATCCCGACACCCTGCGGCTGCCCGTCTATTATTTCCTGAGAGAAAAGAAGTTTGGCAATCCCCTCTCTCGCCCCTGTCCAGTCGCGACCAATCCAGTTTCCCATCCAGCAATCGCTCGCTCCGATTCCCTGCATGGTCTGATATTTCACAGAAGGATCAATGGTGACACTTTTTTCTACTGCCGAAGCCAACGCATCAGACGGCACCGACACATCGCCCGGATCATAGGCATAATCGCTACATGAAGTCAGGGCGAATGCGACTCCCAGTAATGCTATCATATTATTGTTCATAATTTTAATCATTGAATAATAAGCTTATAAAAATTACACTTATCAATGCCAGCCGGGATTCTGTTCGATACGTCCCTCCGACATAGTGACTTCATACAACGGAATCGGGAACACAAGATCCCGTCCTTCCTGGAATGTCGCGCCTTTGTTGGAAGCCTCATTCTGATTGGCAAGTTCCACAGGATCTGCAGTTGCTCCGGTGTTCCAGAGCACAAAAGAGCCGGAAGGTCCCATAAGGTTGCAGACCATTTTCTTACCATTCGTATCAGTCCAGCGACGGATATCGTAAAGGCGCTGAGCCTCTGTTGCAAGCTCCAGACGACGCTCCAGACGAATAGCCTCGCGGAGCTCTGCTCCACTTGACTCAACCCTTCCAAGTCCTACTCTATGACGCACCTCATAGAGTGCATCTCTCGCTGCTTCATCTTTACCGGTCTCATTACAAGCCTCAGCATAAAGAAGTAGGATATCAGCATATCGGAGAATGATGTAATTAAGCGGCGACATGCTTTGCTGACCGAATTTTGCAGGGCGCTTTGCAAATGGGAGATAATGCTTGCGGCTAAGTCTTTGGGATTTGTTACTTGAAGCATCGATATGATAAGAGCCGTCGTGATTGCGGTCGCCTTGCTTTGCTACGAGATCAGCCAGATCCGGTTCGCCGGCTATGGTTTTATCACCATTCTTGATGATGGTCCAGCGTAGACGCTCCGTGTCACCGGCTGCGCGATATGCTGTCTCAAGATTGGCTGTCGGCACACCCCAACCCCAGCCGTCCATGTCACCGCTGTTGCGGTTACCGCTGATCATCGGGATATTCCCACCTAAGGAATATGTTTCGTCATAGATGTTCTGGACCTCAAAAAGGGATTCCTTATTGTTCTTGTAATCTATATTCCAGACTTGTCCAAACTCCGGCATAAGCTCATACTGACGGGAAGTTATGACCTGATTCAATGTTGTAACAGCATCAGCAAATTCAGAATTATATACCTGTGCCTTGCCCAAGAAACCGAGTGCGGCTCCTCGTGTAGCCCTTCCGGCGTCAGATGCGGAAAGAGATACTCTTTCGGGCAAATCCGCAGCAGCCTCTCTGAAGTCATTCTCAATGAATTTATAGCATTCCTCAACACTCGAACGTGTGATTCCCTCAACCTCATGGGGCATCACGAAACCTGTAACCAAAGGCACACCTCCGAAATTCTTCACAAGGTCGAAATAGAAATATCCACGCAGGAATTTAGCTTCCGCAATCAGTCGCTTCTTGAGATTGGCATCCATATCAATTGCAGGAATACGATCGAGCGCTATATTACAGCGCAAAATCCCTTTATAACGGTACTGCCAGAAATCCGATATACTTCCGTTCGACTGTCCTACACCCTGGTAGTGGGCAAGTGATATGTATTCCTCCTGCGGCTGGGAAGTATTTCCCATCCAGTAATCATCCGTGCACATATCTGCGAGAACCCACATGCGCTCCACTTTCCACCATGTGTATTCAGTAATAGAGCCATAGCAGCCCATGATGAAAGCCTGTGCCTCGTCGGCATCCTGGAAATATGTGTCGAGGTTCTCCTGCCCGCGCACATTCTCCTCAAGAAAATCGTTGCAACCTCCCGCCAGAAGACCGAGTGCAACCATTGCAAACATATATAATTTCTTCATCGTTGTCAAAATTTAAAGTCAAGTCCGAACAGGAATGTTCTTGGATTCGGATAAGATGCCCAGTCTATGCCGGTGGCAATCGCATCGCCATCGTTCTGCGGACGCTCCGGATCCATACCTGAATATTTGGTGATTGTGAAAAGATTCTGAGCGGAAACATAGAGACGGAGGTTCATTCCCTTCATGATCCGCTTGGGAAGAGTATAACCCAACTGCATCATCTTGCAGCGGAAATAGGAACCATCCTCCACATAGAAACTCGATACCCGATTATAGTTCTGATTAAGGTCGTTTACTGAAAGACGGGGAATATTGTTTGAGGTTCCCTCTCCATGCCATGCCTTTTCAAGCACACCCGAAGGGAAGTTCTCCCCTCCTGCACCGGCATATCTCTGACGGTTGGTGTTATAAACATC
Organism: Muribaculaceae bacterium; assembly: GCA_052279865.1. Classification (GTDB taxonomy): domain Bacteria; phylum Bacteroidota; class Bacteroidia; order Bacteroidales; family Muribaculaceae; genus Lepagella. The sequence goes on along the minus strand of DAWBVG010000605.1, from coordinate 1,423 downwards.
GTTGCCGAATGTTCCGTAGAAATTGGTTGAGAAGTCCCATCCTCTCCAGCCCAGAGTGAGCGTAAGACCCATCATTAATTTCGGATATCCGCGTCCGATATAGGTCTTGTCTCCATCATCAAGCTCGCCATTGTTGTTGAGATCGAGGAAACGGATATCTCCGGGCTGGGCATTGGGTTGTATCAGATTGCCGTGTTCATCCGTGTGGGCATATACTTCAGTCCAGTTCTGGAAAATGCCGTCAGCCACAAAACCGTAGAAACGGCTGATCTCTCCACCATCCTCATTTCTTACAATCTTGTCCATATGGAAATCGGACGACAGTATAGGTCCGTCTCCGCTAAGCTTGACAGCTTTGTTCTTGACGCCTGAAAGATTCACTCCTGCAGAATAATTGAATTCACCCGCCTTGTCGCTCCAGTTCACGGAAAGTTCCCAACCTGTGGCTTGCATTTTTCCGATATTCATCGTGATTGCTCCGTTCCAGTTAGGATATCCGAGGGCGAGTATGTTTTCTTTTGCATAAAGCATGTCGTGGGATTTCTTACGGAAGAAATCGAAAGTGACATCAAGCCGGCTGCGTAGGAAACTCATGTCAAGACCTATGTCATAATCCTCCACTGTTTCCCATTTCAGTTTGTTGTTTCCGACTGAAGAGATGGTTGTGCCCGGCACGCGAACACCGCCAATCACCACATCCTGATTGTCAAGGAGTGTAAGATAAGCCGATGAGTTGATATTCTGGTTGCCGACACGTCCCCAACCGAGACGTAACTTAAGATTGTCGACCACTGTCTGATCGCGCATGAAAGGCTCGCCTGTCACACGCCATGCGGCACTCACCGAGGGGAAGGTAGCATACTTGTTACCTTTAGCAAATTTGGAACTGCCATCCACACGAACTGAAGCTGTAATATAATAGCGGCTGTCGAAATTATACATCACACGTCCCAGATAAGATACCAGTGAATTGTAAGATGTATTTCCATCTGAATTCTGATTCAATGTTCCGGCATGCACCTCATTCAGGAAGGGAGAGTTGCCGGGAATCGCCTCGCGCGAACCATACACCCAATAGTCCGCAAAACGCTCTGCTGTGAAACCTATCATGGCATTGAGGTTATGCACATCCTTGAATGTCTTGGTGTATGTGAGCGTGTTTGTCCAGTTCCAGTCGATGTTCTGGCTCATCTGGCGGCTCGCCTTGTTGGTGACGTTCTGTTCCTGAGAATCAATATAGAACTTCGGTGAGAAACCGTCGGAACGACGGAAACGGGCACTCAGACCGAATTGCGTGCGGAACACGAGTCCCTCCAGCGGGGTTACGTGTATGTATGGAGTGAAGAACATTCCGTATTCTCTTGAATGTCCGTTGCTGCGTGCCACATTTGCAACCGGATTATGAACCGTGTTGTTATAACTG
>DAWBVG010000604.1:0-3172 GCA_052279865.1 Muribaculaceae bacterium | reverse complement strand
TCATATACCGCGATGGCACGTACAAAATCGTGCGCGTGCAAGAAAAATTATATGTCGGCAAAAAGGTGATCCATTTAGGGGTATTCAAGAAGGGAGACAAGCGCACGATATACAACGTTATCTACCGCAACGGAAAGCGTGGTAATGCCTACATGAAGCGTTTCTACATCACAGGTCTGACACGCGACAAGGAGTATAACATCACCAAGGGCGTTGACGGTTCACGCATCGAATGGCTGACGTGCAACCCTAACGGTGAGGCTGAAACCGTAAGGGTTTCGCTGAAGGATGAGGCAAACGACACCGGACGTCGTCCGCGCAACCTCGAAATTTATGTCAATTTTTCCGAATTGGCTGTAAAGGGCAAAGAGTCGCTCGGTAACCTCGTAACCAAATATCAGATAAAGAGCGTATCGCTCGAACGCCGCGGATCAAGCACCCTTGGCGGCAGAGAGGTATGGTTTGACAGGGATGTTCTCAGACTTAACTATGATGGACGTGGCGAAAGCCTCGGAAGCTTCCAGGGAGATGACAAAGTGTTGGTAATAACAAAGACGGGAGAGTTTTTCACATCAACATATTCCGACACCAACCATTACGACGACAATATTCTCCGCATCGAGAAGTTCGACCCGCACAAAGTGTGGACCCTCGCGCTTAATGATGCGTCGTTAGGTTATCCCTACCTCAAGCGTTTTGAATTTGAGGTTTCGGTAAAACCGCAACGTTTCGTGGGCAGTGAACCGGAATCGAGCATAATACTACTCACCGATACGCCATATGCCCGACTCGAAGTGGTGTTCGGAGGAGCCGACGCTGTGAGACCTGCACTGGAAATCGAGACAGAGGACTTCATCGGAGTCAAAAGTTTCAAGGCGAAAGGTAAACGAATTTCCACCTACAATATCGCGGAGATATCCGAACTCGAGCCTACCAGATTCCCGGAAGAACCGGAAGCACCGACAGAAGCTGAAACAGATACTGAATCTCAGGAAGACAACGATGAACCGGAAGATCGCCCGCAATCAGACCAACCGGGAATTCCACAGCAGCCATCACTTTTTGATTTTTGACAACACATATGACAAGACACTTAATAGCCGCTCTCATTTCGACATTCACATTTCTGGCGAATGCTCAAGAGTTGTCGCGTCCGGTGCTTCAACAGTATCGGCTGGAAATCGGCGGGGGTACAGCTCTCTCCACCTATCTCTCACCGTTGCACTATGACGGCACGGTAATAGGAATGTCCGGACAATGGAGCAAGGCTTCGCAATGGGCACCTGAATCGCTGGTGATGCAGTTTAATGCCGCCGGATACATGCGCGACTATAAAAATCCGGCACGTACAGCAACAATGATAGGCTTCCACGGAATGTTCGCCTGGGGCATGCAATGGCGCAAACGCCTCCCCTACTCTCTTCAGGTCACAGCCGGAGGTTCTCTCGATCTCTCGGGAGGATGTCTGTATCTTACACGCAATGGCAACAACCCTGTGACGGCTCTTGCCTCGGCATCGATCGACATCAACGCTGCGCTGTCATGGAGGTTCAAGATCGGCAAACTGCCGATGGTGCTCAGTGATGAGGTGAGACTCCCTTCGCTCGGATGTTTCTTCGCTCCGGAATATGGCGAGACATATTACGAAATATGGTTGGGCAACAGAAAAGGGCTGGCGCATTGCGGCTGGTGGGGAAACAGGTTTTGCATCGACAACCTTCTCTCGCTCAAGCTCGATTTCGGGCGCACTGCGATGGAGATAGGCTACCGCTACGACTTTAACTCCTCATGGGCAAATTCCCTCAGCACCCAGCTTCACACCCACACCTTCGTTATCGGCATAATACCCCACGGACTCGGCATCAAACGCCGCGCCGCCATCAACTCCCCCCTCTATTGATATGAAAAAGTTATTGTTTTTATTAATTATCCCGGTCCTCACATGTTGTCATGAGGTGCCGGAGTATCAGGATGATCCGTATGGGAATTTTGATGCGCTGGCGAATGTGGTCAGCGAGAGATACTGCTTCTTTGCCGAGAAGGATATCGACTGGAATGAATTGTGCCGCCAGTATCGCGCGGAAGTGAAACCTGACACAAAGATGCTGGATCTCTTCGATATCTGCTCGCGTCTTCTCGATGAACTGGAGGATGGGCATGTCAATCTCTCTTCCCGCTTCAACACGAGCTATTACCGAAAATGGTGGAGCGACTACCCTCAGGATTTCAATATGCGCACTCTTCAGCAGTATTACTTGGGTTTCGATTACATGCAGACTTCGGGAATATCATACAAGATGCTCACGGAAGATATCGGCTATATGTATTATCCTTCCTTTTCATCAGGCATCAGTCCGACAAGTCTCGACTATATCCTTGCGATTCTTCATGACTCAAAGGGTCTGATAATCGACATTCGCAACAATGGTGGCGGACTCCTTACTAATATAGAGACTCTTGTTGGAAGATTCATCACGGAGAAAACCCTCGGCGGATACATACGCCATAAAACAGGACCGACACACAACGCTTTCTCCGATCCTTATCCGATCGAATACGAAGCTGCCGATCCTGCAAAAAGGGTGAAATATCTGGATAAACCGATATTGGTGCTTACCAATAGGTCGTGTTTCTCTGCTGCCAATGATTTTGTGGCTGTGATGAAAACACTACCCAATGTCCGTATCGTTGGGGCACGTACCGGAGGCGGGGGTGGTCTCCCCTTCTCCTCTGAACTCCCCAACGGCTGGTCAGTGAGGTTCTCCGCATGTCCGATAAATGACAAATATGACCATACCACAGAATTCGGTATCGATCCCTCACCGGGGTGCGAGATTCATTGCTCGGATATGGATCTTGCCGCCGGACACGACGCCATTCTTGATTTTGCAATCACTCTCCTGCAAACGAAAGAATAGTCGGAGACTTGATGTCAACGCCATATTTCTCTGCAAAACGCAGAATATTGCGTGCAAGCTCCGGTTTCAGCTCCTCAGGGCAATAACGGAAGTAAGCCTCCGCAGCCCGCACATGTGTCGCATCGGGCATGGGATATTCGCGTCGTTCCGGAAGTCCGAAAACATTATCCGGCAATTCTTTTCTCTCTTCAGTATCAAGTATGTCTTTCATATGTATAATAATTTAAGTTTCGCAAGCTTCAACTTAAAGTTTA
>DAWBVG010000603.1:0-1825 GCA_052279865.1 Muribaculaceae bacterium | reverse complement strand
TATTTGTTATTTTTGATGATAATGATGCACACATGGTGCATTCATTTGACCGGAAATCAGACTATGATACCATCTGAGATGCGGATTAGGCGGTCGGTTTGCTCGGCAACGCCCGGATCATGAGTCACGATTACGATTGTCTTTCCCTCTTCTTCATTGAGTTTTCTGAAGATATTCATGACATCGTGTGAGGTTTTGCTGTCAAGTGCCCCCGTCGGTTCATCCGCAAGAATTATCGACGGATTGGTTATCATGGCTCTTGCTATTGCAACCCTCTGTTTCTGACCGCCCGACATTTCTCCCGGTAGATGGTGAGCGCGATCAGCGAGTCCCATTTTTTCGAGTTGTTCCATTGCGATGCGGTTGCGTTTCTTGCGTGAAACTCCTTGATAGAAAAGAGGGAGCGCCACATTCTCCACAGCATTCTTATAATTGATAAGATTGAATGACTGAAACACAAATCCGATCATGTGGTTTCGATAATCAGCAGCCTTGTTCTCACTAAGATTCTTTATCAAGGTGCCATCAAGATAATACTCTCCCGAATCATAGTTGTCGAGGATGCCGAGGATATTCAGCAAAGTGGATTTGCCTGAACCGGAAGCCCCCATGATCGACACGAGCTCTCCTTTCTCAATCTCAAGATTTATCCCTTTGAGCACGTGCAAAGGCACGGCTCCGGGATAAGTCTTGTTTACATCTGTGAGTTTGATCATTTCCATAGCATACATCTTATACCTGTTCGAAGATAAAGAGAGGAGCTAAGAATGACGCAATTGCGATGAGGGCAAGAATCCCTATGATTATATATGTTGAGGTCTTGAATCTCATAATTACTGATAGTTTTCGGTTAAATAATCTTGATATTCTTTTTTCAAATCATCCGGTGATATTCCCAGATGGTTCATAAGTTTGAAAAGGGGAGGCAACTGACGCTTCATCAGATCTTCGCTTTTTTCTTCAATTATTTTCTCTTTTGCCTCGGGAGAAACGAAGAAACCGATTCCGCGTTTGTTGAATATCAACCCTTTGGCAGTAAGCCGTTCGTAGGATCTCATCACTGTGTTGGCATTGACCTCGACAGATGCTGCGTATTCTCTCACAGAGGGAATACGACTGTCGGAATCGTATTTGCCTTGCAGGATGTCATCGCTGATGCGGTCGGCTATCTGCAGATAGATTGCTTTATTGTTTTCTTCAAATATCATTACCTGGGTTTTATAGGGTGGTTACCAGCGTTCAATTGATTCGCTTTCCTTGAAACGCTTGTATGTAAGGAGATATGTGCCTATTGTGATAGCGATTGCCACAATATAGTTGATTGTGATGAACGTATTGAAATCCAGATTTTCGAAATGGGGCTTTTTAGGCATGAAATGGTCATATGGGAAACATATCTTCATTGAGATGTAGAACATTAGGTTCATTCCTATGATTATGCATATTCCAGCGAGTGTGCCTCTGATTTTAGCATTCTTAGGCCATATTGAGGCAGCCAGGGCATAGAATGCCTGCAAAATGATAAGACTTGAGAACGCAACCAGTCTCATTCCTGCCACCATTTCTTCCGAGTGGTCCAGAATCTGAAGATCTTCGTCGACTCTACCAAAAGTAAAGAAATATTTCAGTGGCATATGTGCAATCTCAGCTCCGGGGACAGCATAAATTGGGGCAATAAGAACCCTCGCGTAGTCAGCAACTATCAAGGCAGCAAAAAATACTATATAAAATCCAATGATTGAAAAAAGAAAGACGGTGAGGAATTTTTCAAGATTGGATGCCGGAAGAGTGAGGAGGGAGATGCGTTTACTTTTGCTATCCATGT
>DAWBVG010000602.1:0-8319 GCA_052279865.1 Muribaculaceae bacterium | reverse complement strand
CGGTAGCCATCAATGTCGGCTTCTTTAATCCAAAATTTAAGGACATCCGCCATTGCCGCGTGCGTGGCAGGATTTGAATAGTCGAGTTTATATGTATCTGTCCAGTCAAACGGTCCGAACATCTCTCCTTTCTCATTGCGTGCATAATATTCGGGATGTTCCGCAACCCAAGCGTTGTCGCAGCCGGTATGGTTGCACACTTCGTCAAGGATCACTTTCATGCCAAGTGTATGAGCGGTACGCACGAATTCCTTGAGATCTTCCATTGTGCCGAATTCAGGATTTACAGCTTTGTAATCTTTTACGGCATAATAAGATCCGAGTGTGCCTTTGCGGTTCTTTTCGCTGATTGGATGAATTGGCATCAGCCATACGATATCCACCCCGAGATCTCGGAGACGAGGAAGCTGAAGCTGCATGCCTTTAAGGTCGCGGGTCGGTGTTCCCTGCCGAAGGTTTGCTTCATAAATAACCGCATTGTTTATCCATTGTGGTTTGGGGCTGTTGGCATTCATGATATGACCTTTAGCCATTGCACCTGCAGCGGCAGCCAAAGCTGCCGCTGCAAACAATATTATATTTAAATATTTCATTTCTTTCAAACAGCTTTTATTTTCAATCCATTAAAACCGCTTTTTTATTACGATTCTTAAGATCTTGAATTTAATGGTTTGAGGGAGTCAAGATCCGTGGTTTAGAGGACAATATTGACTATTTTGCCGGGGACTACTATGACTTTGCGGGGTGTTTTGCCATCGAGCCAGCGGGTGGCATTGCTGTCGGAGAGTGCCAGTTTCTCAACCTCCTCTTTTGATGCTCCTGCGGGAGCTTCAACCATGAAACGCGTCTTGCCGTTGAAGCTTACAGGATATTTTACTGTGTCTTCTATAAGTGCTTTCTCATCATAGACGGGCCATTCCGAATCCACAACACTGCCGTCATGTCCGAGGCGATGCCAGAACTCTTCTGCGATATGTGGAGCAAACGGCGCAATGAGACGTGTGATGATATCCATAGCCTCTTTATTGGTGGATTTCAACGATATCAGTTCGTTGACAGCGATCATGAAGGCAGCAACCGAGGTGTTGTAAGAGAAATTCTCTATGTCTTCAGTGATTTTCTTTATGAGCTTGTGAACCGCTTTCTTTTCCTCTTTGGTCATTTCTTGGGCTTCTGTAAGATTAGCCTTTTCAAATAGACCCCAAAGTTTTTTGAGGAAGCGGTTAACACCGTCTATGCCATTGGTGTCCCATGGTTTTGACTGCTCAACCGGACCAAGGAACATCTCATAAAGACGTAGCGTGTCTGCTCCGTAACGATCAACGATGTCGTCAGGATTAACAACGTTGAACATCGATTTAGACATTTTCTCCACTGCATAACCGCAAATATATTTACCGTCTTCGAGCACAAATTCAGCATCTGTGTATTCTGGACGCCACTTGCGGAAAGCCTCTGTGTCGAGGATGTCGTTTGATACAATATTCACATCCACGCGGATGGGCGTGGTTTCGTAATCTTTACGTAGACCATGACTTACGAATGTGTTGGTGTTTTTGATACGGTATACGAAATTGGAACGACCTTGAATCATCCCCTGGTTTACCAGTTTCTTGAAGGGCTCCGGTTCTACCACAAGTCCGAGGTCAAAGAGGAATTTGTTCCAGAAACGGGAATATATAAGGTGTCCGGTAGCATGTTCGGCTCCCCCGACATAGAGATCAACATTTCTCCAATATTCGTCAGCGTCTTTGCTAACGAGGGCGTTGTCGTTGTGCGGATCCATATAGCGCAGGTAATATGCAGAGGAGCCTGCGAAACCGGGCATCGTGCAAAGTTCGATGGGATACCCCTCCGGTGTCGTCCAGTTTTCGGCGCGTCCTAATGGTGGCTGTCCGTCTTCCGTTGGCAGATAGCTTGACACGGCTGGGAGTTGCAATGGCAAAACCTCTTCATCCATCAGATACGCAACTCCGTCCTTGTAATAGACGGGGAAGGGTTCACCCCAGTAACGCTGACGAGAGAAAATGGCATCCCGCAGGCGGTAGTTGACCTTTACTTTTCCCATCCCTTCTGCCTCGATGAATTTTTTTGTCTTGGCTATTGCTTCTTTCACGTCAAGACCATTAAGGTCGAGTTTCGGACCACATGAGTTTATCATTTTGCCTTCCTTTGCGTCAAAGCTCTGTTCCGATACATCCGCACCCTCGATAAGCGGGATGATAGGAAGTGAAAAATGACGTGCGAAAGCATAGTCGCGAGAATCGTGAGCAGGAACTGCCATGATAGCCCCTGTTCCGTAACCTGCGAGTACATAATCACTGACCCAAACCGGAATCTCTTTCCCGGTAAGAGGATTGACAGCGTATGAACCGGTGAATACACCTGAAACTTTCTTTTCTATCTGACGCTCACGTTCTGTCTTATGCTTTACCTCATTAAGATATGTCTCAACAGCCTCTTTTTGGTCGGGAGTGGTGAGCATCCGGACATATGCGGATTCGGGAGCAAGCACCATGAATGTTACTCCGAAAATTGTGTCGGCGCGGGTGGTGAAGATTTCAAGTTCGATATCTTTCCCTGCTACCGGAAAACGCATTTCTGCACCCTCCGAACGTCCTATCCAGTTGCGCTGAGTCTCTTTCAATGAATCGGACCATTCCACCGACTCAAGGTCGTCTAATAGACGGGGCGCATAAGCCGATACGCGGAGACACCATTGATTCATCATTTTCTGTTCCACCGGGAAGCCGCCGCGAACGCTCAATCCCTCGCTAACCTCATCGTTGGCAAGCACAGTGCCGAGCTGGGGGCACCAGTTGACCATTGTTTCTCCCTGATATGCTATTCGGTAGTTCATCAGGCGTTCACGCTGTTCTTTTTCTGACAACGCGTTCCATTCATCGGCAGTGAAAGAGAGTTCTTTTGTGGCTGCCGGGTGAATACCTTCGGTGCCTTTTGCTTCAAAATGTGATATAAGTTTGGAGATGGGCTGTGCCCTATTCAGATCGAGATCGTAGTAAGAATTGAACATCTGCATGAATGCCCACTGTGTCCATTTATAATACTCCGGATCACATGTGCGGATTTCACGACTCCAGTCGAAAGAGAAACCGATTTTGTCGAGTTGTGAACGATAGCGAGCGATATTGTCAACTGTCGTTTTTTCAGGATGCTGCCCGGTCTGGATTGCATATTGCTCAGCCGGCAGACCATATGCGTCATAACCCATGGGATGGAGCACATTGAATCCCTGCTGACGTTTATAGCGGGCATAGATATCACTGGCGATATATCCCAACGGATGTCCTACATGGAGACCTGCACCCGAGGGATAAGGGAACATGTCAAGAACATAGAATTTCTTCTTGCCGGGGTTTTCGACTGTTTTATAAGTCTGGTTCTCGCGCCAATAGTTCTGCCATCGGCTCTCGATTTCTTTATGATTGTAGTCCATAATCGGTTTAATAGTTTCTTTGTGTAAAGTGCAAAATTAATAAAAATAAGGAGATTTGGCAAGATGAATTGAGATAATAAGAGGGGGCATGGTTTCGTTATTAAATAGATATGGAAAATAAAGAATTAAAGAAGCTGGTGTTTGCCACCAACAATGAGCATAAACTTGAAGAGGCACGTGCGATCCTTGCAGGTCAGTTTGAGGTTGTATCTCTTGCAGAGATCGGATGTCATGACGAAATTCCTGAGACAGCAGATACGCTTGAAGGAAATAGCCTTATCAAAGTCAGATGGGTGAAGGAAAAGTATGGATATGACTGCTTTGCCGATGACACGGGTCTTATGGTTGAAGCTCTTGATGGCGCCCCCGGAGTCTATAGCGCCCGCTATGCAGGAGAGCATTGCACATTTGCCGATAATGTGAACAAGATGCTTCTTGAAATGACCGGAAAACAGAACCGTAAGGCATATTTTGCAACTGTCATATCTTTGATTCTGAATGGGGAAACAAAGACATTCGAGGGTAGGGTGGACGGAACTATCGCAACGGAAGCCCACGGCAATGGAGGTTTTGGATATGATCCGATTTTTATTGCAGAAGAAACCGGACGCAGCTTTGCTGAAATGGCACCCGAAGAGAAAAATGCAATATCGCATCGCGGACGGGCAATGCGCAAACTTGCTGAATATCTTGCAAAATGATAATTGCTCAATGATGAGCAATCTATAGTAAATAAATTTATTACTGACTGATTTGAAACGAATAATATCCTATATATTATTGGCAATGATGCCGATGCTCGTTTTTGCAGAGCAATGGCGTTTGCATCCTACTTTTGATGGAGATATCGAGCGTATAATTGATACGCCAAATTTCACATATCTCCTAAGTAATTGTCAGCCATATTATCCTACAACTTTTGATAATGCAAAGCCAGCATTGTCATTATTCAGATATAATAAGAATGAGGATGAGATTGAATGGCTGAATAAACAAAATTTATTATCAGAAAATATATTGCAGGCTGCAGAATATAATTTCGACAGCAGATATTTAGTTGCAATATATGACAATGGCAATATTGATTTTATATATGACAATGGTGATGTCGTCAATGTCCCCGGACTTAAATTGGCCAGTTCATCTTACTCCAAAACAGCAAGAAGTGTTTGTTTTAATACATCGAAGAAGGAGGTATTCATAGCCACCGGATTCGGCTATATTATTATAAATGAAGCTAACGGAGAAATAAAATATAGTCGTAATTTTAACAGGGCTTTCAGTGGGATTGCTTGTTTGGATGATGCCGTGGTATTGGTAGACGGTAATGGTTTGTATGTGGGCAAGTATTCAGATACGGACTTCAATCAATTTGTAAAGAAGAATGAATATCGTGATGTCGAAAGAATAATCAAGCTCTCGAACGATAAAATTATAGTAACTCAGATTTATGGGTGGGATGGAGAAGTTCGTAGTTTGTGCTATAATAAAGACGGTTCATGGGTAGATACATTATTGTTTAAATACTACATTAAATCTCTTGAGGCAAACAAAAACGGAGTCACAGTATCAGGATTTGATCAAATATGGAATATTGATAAGGATCTCAATACCGAAAAGATCCAAAAAGAGGAGTCGGATTACGACACAAAGTTGGCATCATGGGATTTAAAAAAATATTTCGTTTCTAAATGGAGGGATGGGTTAAGTGTTAAGACCTTTAATAATAAAGACTGGATCGCAGAGATAGAAGGAATAATTCCGAATGCGTCTAATGCATATAAATGTAATGAAATAAAATATCATCCTGACTATGGGTTGTTGGTAAGAAATCACGGAATCAATAGAATTTTTTTTTCACATGAAGTGAATACTCCGGATTTATTATCCCTTTTGAAAGGATTGACGTGGCATTCTGTCTCAACGACCTATAAATCCCCCACGCCCATGTTCGAGCAATGGAATCCTCGGGGAATAGCTGTCGATCCCAAAATGCGAAATCATATCTATAGTGGATCAACTCTTCATGGATTATTACGATTGGATATTGATAATCCAGAGGAATCATTAAGGATAGGTAGAACAAATGATGCCGGAAATGTTGGAGAAAAGTTTATAGGTGTGCAGGAGCCATTCAAAGAATTTGAAATGTTGTGTCCTTATAGCGCTCCCTATTTTGACAGCTATGGGAATTTATGGACAGTCTGGTATGATTATGATCTTCAGGATAGAAACGGGGGAGTGAATAGCATAACTGATGGGGAAATTTATTATTGGACTCCGGAAGATCGTCTTACTTCATCCAATTCTAAAAATTTCAAACCTTTGAAAAAAATTCCTTTAAATAATGTAAAATGTTCCAATTATCAAAGACTTGTTGCGTTTCTGTCATCTGCTTCAAAGAATATTTTGATGTATTGTTCCGGCGCGTGGGAAGAATATCCTGTCTTCATTGATCACAAGGGAACGCTTGATAATCTGAATGATGATGAGCGGGTGGATATAAAGGAATTTACTGATCAAGATGGGACCAATGTGAATTTTGCTTATATAATGTCTGTTTATGAGGATACATCGACAGGTCTTGTCTGGCTTGGTCTTGATAAAGGTGTTATTAATTTTCGGCCGTCTGAGATAATGAAGACTGAGGGCAGGGTGAACCGGATCAAGGTTTCGAGAAACGACGGCACGAATCTGGCGGATTACCTTCTTGATGGAGTAAGCGTGAATTGTATCGTGCCGGATAATTCTGGGCGTAAATGGTTTGGAACCGGAGGTGGTGGAATTGTTGTCACTTCAGCTGACGGCACCGAAGTGTTGCGCACATATACAACCGATAATTCAGATCTCCCGGATAATATGGTCTTCAGTATCTGCTACAATCCTGAGAATAACTCAATGATGATTTCTACTGACAAAGGTTTGGCGGAGCTGTTCCTCTCGACTTCTGCCGGGGGGGATTCAGGAAACAAGGCAGTGATATATCCGAATCCTGTGCGTCCAGATTATTTCGGATATGTCACTATTGAAGGTCTGGCAGACAATGCACTCGTAAAGATTGCTGATGCAGGTGGCAACCTTATCAAGGAAGTGGGATTTGCCGCCGGTGGAGAAGCGCGATGGGATGTGACCAATCTTAATTCCAAACGTGTTCCCGGTGGCGTATACTACGTGCTCGCATCCGGTGCGCCTGATGGAGAGGGTTTTTCTACAGTAGGAAAAATATTGGTCGTTAATTAGTATTGTTGCATTATTTAATATGGGAGCTTTTAGAAATATTCTGACAACTTTATCATTTATTGCCATCGCAATGTGCATGAAAGCGGAAATTGTCGTCCTAAAACCTGGTGTGTTGCCCTCTTTGGTAAAAGAGTGGAGAGTGTCTCGCCCAGTATTGTTGCAACTACAGGGAGAGGTGACATCGCTTGATCTCGCATCATTGAAATATCTTCCTGAATCAGTGGAAGAAATTGATTTGTCAGGATTGACAATAAAAGGGACGACACTGAATAATTCCCAATATATGGAACGATCTGAGTTTTACGATAATGAGATTCCTCCATATGCTTTTTTTGCAACCAATATAAAAAAGGTTAAATTGCCTTTAGCGGTTTCAATCATAGGAGAAGCAGCGTTTGCCGAGACCCCGTTAGAAACAATTGAAATTCCGGCATCGGTGTCGTTTATCGGACCAAGAGCGTTTTATATGTGTGGCACACTTCAGATGGTTGACTTGTCGTCTTCATCAATAAGTGCGATTCCGGAACAGTGCTTTTATGCATGTTCCTCAATGAAACAAATACTGCTGCCGTCTTCTGTGACAGCTGTTGAAAACCGGGCGTTCATGAAAAGCGGTGTTGAGAGGTTGGATGCTCCGTCTGTGTCGATTATAGGAGATTATGCCTTTGCGGAAATGCCTTCATTGACCGAGATTGTGATTCGTAACGGTGCTAAATTTGGTGAAGGAGCTTTTTTTAATGACGGAGTGCTTGGACATATTGCAGCAACTCCATCGAACAGTGCAGCTTTGGCGATGGCGAATACTGGAGTAGTAACAATATTAGGAGCCATATCCGGAGATGTCGTTGAAGAAGGCGCTTATGCAAATCTTAAGGCAGATACCATAGTGATTCATCCTGCAGTGAGAGAAATCAGGGATTATGCATTCAGAAATGCAGTGAACCTTAAGTCAGTAGATGTGTCCGAGTTGGGAAAGGATGTTCCGGTCTGTTCTCCTGAAGCTTTCTCGGGAGTGGATGTAAGTAAGGTATCGCTTGTAATGGCAAAGGATGATGAAGAACCTTGGCGTACAGCTGCGGTATGGAAAGATTTTAAGATTGGAGCAGAGGTCACGGGAATAAATGATATTGCAGGCGAACCGGTAAGAATTGAGGTGGTTCGTGTTGGAGATGATGTCAGGATAAGCTCAAGCCACTTTATCTCTCAAGTAGAGGTATTTTCTCTCTCTGGTATACTTCTTTCGGAGTCGTTCCCCAATGTAGAAGAATGCATGATTGGACCATTTAAGGATAAGATGATGCTGGTTCGTGTAACTGCGGGCGGAATCGTGAAATTTATAAAAATAATGAAATGAATCTGAATCCTGTGAAACAATTTCTTAAACAGGTTACGATATGGGAAAGAATAAATTGAAAAAATTCGCAGAGATGCGGGAGTTTGCATGTGTGCTTCAGTATCCTCGAGAGGAACTCATCAAAAATGGTTTCCCTCATCAAGGTTTGTGGAATGCAGAATTCTTTAAACGTGAAGCTCCGATAGTTGTAGAACTTGGGTGTGGCAAAGGTGAATATACCGTTGGACTCGCAAAGAGTGATTCCGAACGAAACTACATAGGTGTAGAT
>DAWBVG010000601.1:0-20211 GCA_052279865.1 Muribaculaceae bacterium | reverse complement strand
CATCATTCACAATGACCTCATTGCTCTCTGATCAACTCTCTGAATTTCCGCAAAAATTTCTGCGCATATGATATGTGTTTAATATTATTCATTACTTATGAAACAGAGAATATGGATCGTTATTGCCCTGACTGTTTGCGTAGGTCTGATTTGTTTCGGTGCCTATAATCTTTGCACGCGTCAGGAGCACGTTAATGCCGCGACGAATGTAACGGTTGATACCGTGAGCCAATCAGCAAAGGAGATTGAACCGTCAGGAGTGGGGAAGCACTATCTGGGACTTGATCAGGTAGTTACGCCGCTGGCTGTGGAGTCGCAGGAATATGATTATACAGGTTTTAAAGTGTCGTTCAATCGTCATAACAGAACGCCAAACTGGGTGGCTTGGGAACTCCTTGGTGCGGAAACCGAGGGCGAAGCTTCTCGCCATAATAAATTCTGGCAGGATGTGAATGTAGAAGGTTGCCCAACTACGGGTGATTATCGCAATTCGGGATATGACCGCGGGCATATGTGCCCCGCTGCCGAACAAAAATGGAGCGAGGAAGCGATGAACGATTGTTTTGTGATGGCAAACATGTGCCCACAGGACCATGCTTTGAACTCCGGGGCGTGGAACACGCTGGAGAACCGTGAACGGAACTGGGCTCGCAGAGATTCGGCGATAGTGATAGTTGCCGGACCGATTTATGAGAATGGGGATACGAAGACCATCGGAAATGGAGTGCTCGTGCCGAGTGCGTTCTTCAAGGTTCTGTTGGCGCCATATGTTGAACAGCCGCGAGCGATAGGTTTTGTATTTCCAAACATGTCGGCTCCGGGAAACATGCAGAATTACGTTATGACAGTAGATGATATCGAGAAGCTGACGGGATATGATTTCTTTTCCTCGCTCCCCGACGATATCGAAAATGAAGTTGAATCAAAAGCCTCATTCAGGGAATGGAACAAACGATGACTGCCGTAATTGACGGCGATACAATAGTGGCGGTGTCTACGCCTCCGGGAATCGGGGGTATAGCCGTGATCCGCTTGTCGGGAAAAGACGCGATAAAAATACTTTCGAAATGCTGGAAAGGTGCGAGTCTTGATGAAATGGTGACACATACTGCACATCTTGGCAAAATCCTCTTTGAAGACGGCAAGGCGCTTGACGAGGTGGTCGTGACATATTTTAAGGGTCCGCGTTCTTATACCGGTGAGGATGTGGTGGAAATATCGTGTCATGGCTCACGATGGATCCAGAGGGAGATGGTGAATCTGTTGGTTCGTCTTGGTGCACGGCCTGCAGAACCGGGAGAGTTTACGAAACGGGCATTTCTCAACGGCAGACTCGACCTTGCTCAGGCAGAGGGGGTGATAGATCTTATCTCTTCGTCATCGCGGGCGTCTCACCGCATGGCGATGCAGCAGGCTAACGGACGGTTTACTGCTTATCTCAATCAGTTGCGCGATAGCCTTATAGAATTCGCCTCACTTTTGGAACTTGAACTGGATTTTTCGGAAGAAGAGGTTGAATTTGCCGACCGCGAAAGGTTGCGCGACCTTGCAGACGAAATCATCAGAGTGCTCGACAGGCTCGCTGCGTCATATTCCACGGGTAAGGCGTTGAAGGATGGTGTACCTGTAGTGATAGCCGGGGCACCTAATGCCGGTAAGTCGACATTGCTTAACCAGTTGCTCGACGAAGAAAAAGCGATTGTGAGCGACATTCCAGGTACGACCCGCGATGTCATCGAAGACACCTGCGAGATAAACGGTATCCTTTTCCGGTTTGCCGACACCGCCGGTTTGCGTGACACTCTTGACAGTGTGGAGCGCATAGGCATCAGCAGGGCAGAAGAGCGACTCTCGAAAGCATCGATAGTGCTCTGGTTGCTCGACATGACCGGAGATGTAAATGCTGCCCTTGAAGAGATTGAGGGTAGGGTAGAAGCCCTGCCCGAGGCATCGCACGTGCTCCTTTGCAACAAAATGGATCTGACGGGAAAGCCATTATCTGACAAGCCTTGTCATAGTCAAGGTGATGCAATTGACGGAAAGATGCCAGCTCCTAAAGATCTGGAGGCACCGGGACAGCATGAAGAGATTTTGCCCGGAGATGATTTACCGGGGAATATTAATTCACTCAACAATAATTTACGGGATAAGATTAAAAACAAATTCTCATTTGTGTTGCAAATATCTGCCTCACGGGGAGAGGGTATTGATGAATTGCGGGAAACGATGTGTTCGTTGGCATGTAGGGAATACAATCCTGAGACCGACATGATCCTGACGAACGGCAGACATTACGCAGCGTTGCTGCGAGGTTCCGAAGCCTTGAAACGAGCCCGCGTCGCCTTAGATACCGGACTCTCCGCCGACTTCATCGCCCAGGACGTCCGCGAATCCCTCCACCATCTCGGCACCCTCACCGGTACCATCTCCACCCCCGACCTCCTCGCCTCCATCTTCACCCGCTTTTGTGTGGGTAAATAAGTGGTTTAAATAGCAGCTAATCAATTTATTGAATATTTTATTGTGATAAAATGTAAATTTGAAATTTTAATGAGTTAGACATATAAACCTTTCTGTCCACATTAGTCTTTTCATCGGAATCGGCTCAAAAAATAGTAAAAGTCTCCATAAATCAGCTCGATAACCGTGGTATAATCCCCAATTCGTTCAATATTCTAATGAAAAAGATTTTTTTACTATTAATGTTAGCATTCTTTGCTTGCTCAAATTTACAAGCGAAGAAATTGTTCGTAGAGATGGAGTTTCACAAAAATTCCATCAAACTTGACGACGGTTCAAATAAAAAGCGACAAGCCTTAAAGGGTGAGGACGGCAAAGATCTGAAATTTCCCTCCCTTATAGGTGCCTTAAACTATATGTCATTACAAGGTTGGGAGTTAGTAGATACTAAATCTGTAACCTCTGGAAGCGGTTATGTTGGAGCTTATGGGGGAGCAAGTTCTACAAATACAAAAGTTTACTACATTTTCTCTAAAGATGTATCCGATGAAGAATTAGAACAAATTGTCAACAATAGCTACAAAGACGATTAACCGCGTCTTTCACGCACTTTATATGATCCATAACTTTGAGGAAAACAACCACAGAGTTATGGACTTTCCTTTTTTCGAATTTGATTACAACTCCTTTGTGACTCATCCAGACTTCGAGGCTCGAGCAACACTAACTGTCAACTAAGCTACCGTGTTCTGCGAGGACCGGGATATTGCGCCGACCATCGTATATTATACACACTATTATGTGCTGTGGAGCGGTAATAATCAGATGCCTTTCGACTGACAATAAGCTTTAGTTAGGATGAAATGTGTTTAATGCAAAACAGTCGCAGTTTGAACTACTATTATCTTATTTTCGGTCTAATAGATGTAAGTACTGGTCAAGCCGTAAGTACGACTATTAGAATGTTGTCAGGTGTGGAAATCCACCGTTGGTATTCCCATCCACACCAACGACCAGATGGATAAGCTTTTCAAGCACTTCCAGCGTTATGGCAACATCAACCTCGACATACTGAACAAGAAATAATCACCACACCCACCTCATCAGGCAGTTAACCCAGGTACCTCAGTAGTAGTTATCCGCTTCTTGTTATCGTAACTCCAGACCACTCGACGTTCAGCACAAACGATATATAAATTTTAGGATGCTAATTACTAAAATTTCATGGATTATTATTAGTTTTGCATCCTAAAAATCAGAATTATAACATATATAATGAAGATAATTCCGAAGGATATTGAAAAGAAACTTCAAGTGGTCATAAGGCACATTGAAGAGTCTGCCGCTTTTGACGGTATATGTGACAAGGATTTCAACGATGCCACTTCTGTATCATCATTGGCACTTGCCTCCGGATTGTCCGTCCGCAGCTTACGAGATTACTTTAAAGCATATACCGGTCAGAGTCTCGTGAAATATGTATCTGGAAGACGTGCCGAATACGCAGCTCGTATATTCAGATTATACCCTGCTGTTTCAAAAGCAAAAGCGGCATATTCCATGGGCTTCAACTGTCCGAATGGGATTTATAGGCTGATGCGAAAAAACGGCGTCGCTAATATTGACTCTCTAAGAAGCATTGTAGCCGATGGTTTTGCCATTCATCTTTCTTTCAGGAAAGAGTATATATCCGAATGTATTCTCTTTTACAAACAGTTGGAAACTCATTATGGTGAGTGCTCAACTTGTGAATTTGAGGCGAATAATTGGGATATAATTGAAGCATTTGTTTCGACAAGACATCCAAAAGCAAATGTCTTAGGATATGTTGGTTTTGCAATTGATCAATATATCACTGATGATAAAGATTCGGGGACATTTATTTCCGGCATCTTATTTCAAAGAATCAATTCGTCAGAACTCAATAAAGATATCACCGGCAGTATCGGTTGGAGACTGATTCCGGCAAGAAGATATGCCGTATTTACACACAAAGGCAATTATGATGGCTTAACTTCATTCTATGAAGAGGTTATCGCAACAATCAACAATAGAGCTTTAAATATTGATATAGTTGCCCCGTATATGGAGAAATACCTCAACTCCCCCACCGTCACACCCGCGGAGGAATTGATTACAGAGTTGTGGGTCGCTCTGGCTGATTAACAAGGAATGGCCACGTCAGAAATAGAAAGAGTCGCTATTTTGTCCCATGCTTCAAATGTGTCGCTTATAAGGATTTCAATATACCTCTTCCATACATAATTAGACAGGCCGTTTCTATCACTTATGCCCTGAAGGATTAACTGGAAACAATAGCGGTCATACTCCACTACGCCCATCTCTTCTGATACGCATATTCTGGTAAACAACCCACATGCGTTCCATTTGATTTCCAATGCTTTTATCTTGTCCATTCCTTCGCCGTCAATAACGACTCTGGGATGAGCCGAAAGGAAAATCTGACAATCCTTGGGAAATATATCAATGATGATGTTCACTATTTGACTCGTATCTCCTGAGTTCTTGACGTGAAAACTTGTTGAAGTGGGATTACCTTTTTTGTTTCCCGTATCGGAATTAAAAAGGGTCTGATACTGAATGTTGGCAGACTTTAGATATGTTTGAAGTGATTTAGTGATTCTGTCCATAAGAGATTATTGTTTAGTTGAGTTATTGACATTGAGGTGCGAAGATAGGATGTCCAAATCCCATTTTTTCATCTATAAAGATTTGAGTTTCCATGCTCCATGAAATACAGTGCAAGGCTCCTCCATCGGATATGATCTTTGACATTGAGATGGGAATGCACTTTTTACCTATGATTGATTCCAGATGGGATATTGCCACCATATCGGAAGCGATGCTTGCCGTAGGTACGAGAACTGCATTTCGCAGTTCTAGGTAATTGAGATGGCACCAGCTGTTATTTCGGAACTTCGAGTCATACGTCAGTTCCTGAATTTCAAATCGATTGTCAAGAACCTTCTTTATAGCCATTCCAAGATTGAAATCCATATCTGCATAGCAGTTCATCAGAATCCGACCTTTGCCAAGACTTCTAACCATTCCATCGGCATGACCGGTTTTTTCTTCTGTATCCCAGGGGATGAGTATTACTTCGGCGTTGAATATGTCGTCAAGCTCGAGTAAGATTTCATGATGTGAAAGTCCCGGATTCTCATAAAGAACCTTCGTTGTCATGATAACACAATCCACTCCATCCTTATCGGTGCAACGTATTATGTTGCCCCCATCAATTATAAGATTAGTGTGATTGCAGATGGAAGATGATAGTGCTACGCTTCCGCCTATCGCAAGAAACGCGTCCCGGCTATTGGTTATATATTTGGAGTTTTCGCCTTGCAGATAGTCAGGATTATAGCGATATACTACAAATTCACCATCATGCCGTTGGAAAGGCATAAAATCACGAACCCAGATATCGGCTGCGTTGGGTACAAATTCGTAGATTTCATTTTCGGCAGTGAGTGTAGACTCAATCTGCTCCCATACCGAATGATATTTCTTGAGGCTTTTGAGCCAAGGAGAGAAGTAGTGAATTGTTCTCATAACTTACGATGTTTAGTTTGAACACTGCAAAGTTAAGAACAATACTGACAGCCGATCGTATCCAAAACGGCAAACCTAATCTTTTCGGGACTCGATCTCATCTAAACGAGTAAAACTCCACTCTCGGTCATCTTTTGTGGATTGTTTTATCCAATCCTTTTTACACTCATCATACTTATAGCTATACACGTTTTGACGTTGAGCAGATTTCAATTCCTTATGTTGTTCTGGAATAAGAGTATCAACCCATTGAATATTATCACCTCCAAACCCATTTAAGAAGTTATAAAGATAGGTGGATTGCTTATTAACTCTATCTTTAGTATCATCACAACTGACGAAGAACTTCTTATTCTTATCATAGTGTAGATACGTATTTCGCTTTACGTCATACACTTCATACGCTCGAATCAATGCAGATGACCGAAGTTGTAAGTCTTTGTTCTCAAAAGTAATATCATAACCTGACGCATGGGCATGAAATGACATTAATGGGAAATATGGCACTTCGTCTTCAACATATCTACCATTTCGGTGATATACAATCGGGTCTTTGGGCAAATCTTTCTCGTTTCCTTCGTAATGACAATAAAACTCAACTGTGCGAATGAAAATTCTATACCGTTCTTCGTTGTAATCGGACACAGAGATATAACCACCATAAAGGAATGTCTCCGCAAGCTTAGCAAATATTCCTTTACTTCCGCGCAGATCTTCTCCTGATTTAGGATAGAATCCCTCCAATTTTTCCTTTAAGTGGCTCATGGATTATTTCTTTTAAAGTTACGAGTTTTATAAATATTTCCAAGATACTCATTTTTAACGACAGTTCACTTGAGATTATTGCTCAGTTTGTTAAACACGTATTTGAAAAGCTATTTGAAAGCATCTATGTTCGAACCATAGAACAAAAATTACACAAAAGCAAATCAACAAAGTAGAGAATTCGGATCCACACCAACAATCAGACGGATAAGCTTTTCAAGCACTTCCAGCGTTACGGCAACATTAACCCTGATATACTAAATAGAGTATAATAAGCTCTCCCGCAATGCTAAAGCGAATAACAATGGCTAACGCCTGAGTTATTCGCTTTTATCATTTGTTCTATATATCCGCATAAGTGAAAGACAATATGGGATAGTAATAAAAAATGTCCATAACTTGCTGAAATTATCAACGAAGTTATGGACAGTGTAAAGTTTGCTAAAAGAAATTTATCTAGAATAATTACTTATAGCTTCAATAGCTGTAGAGAAACAGTTTTTCAATTCCGCTGAAGAGTCGAAAAATTTTGTACCCCCATACAAACAATAGCCGAAGTCTCGAAAAAATTTTGTAATTTTGTTATCTACTATGCGCTTGCGCAGACGAATAGACCACCCAATGTAAGTAACAACTTATATTCAACATATTTAAGGAACTTCCTTGTAGTCGCGAAATAAAGGCTTGGTCGCCTGTCTGCCTACACCGAAGTTCCTGATTTTTTAAGGCATTTATATTTTTATAGATGAATAAGTCATATCCAGTTCTCACTGAAACAATGCAGGCTCTTTGCGAGCCTTTATTGGGCTATCAATATACGCCATCATTATTTGATAGCGCGGACTTTGATGAGCTTATTCATAATGAAGACAAGTCTTCAGAATATCATTCAGCGAAGCCTATTCTTCCAAATGATGGTCCTTTCATCCCTCTTAATCCCTTAACTTTTGTTGCTAACGGAGATTGTCTTACAAAAATGGCAGCAATCCCTGATAATAGTGTGGATCTTATACTTACAGATCCTCCGTATAATTTAGGTCTGTTTATGAAAAAGAGAGGTACCAACCTCAGAAAACTCAGATCTAATCACTTCTCAGGAAAAGGTTGGGATGATTTAGAATTTGAAGAATGGACTAAGCAAATGGATATTTTTCTTAAAGAGTGCAATCGCGTCTTAAAGAAAAGAGGCAATCTCATTATCTTCATGTCTATTATTAAGGCTGAGACTTTGATTTCACTTGCAGAAAATAATCATTTCTATTATAAAACTGTCGGCATCTGGCACAAGACTAATCCAATGCCTCGCAATATGAACCTTCATTTTATAAACTCAACTGAGAGTTGGTTATATTTTGTTAACGATGCAACCACAGGCGTTTTCAACAATGGAGGTAAGCCTATTCATGATTTCATAGAAACTGCTACCATATCACCTAAAGAGCATAAAAACGGAAACCATCCGACTCAGAAACCGGTGGCTCTGATGAAACACTTCGTTGACATTCTTTCTGACCCAAATGCTGTAGTTCTTGATCCTTTTATGGGAAGCGGAAGTACGGGCGTCGCTTGTGCTGGCTCTAATAGATTATTTCTTGGCATTGAACTTTCTGAAGAATATTTTAATAACGCATCAATTCGTCTCAAATGAAAGTAGCTGATTTATTTGCAGGAGTTGGTGGACTATCGCAAGGCTTCATAAAAGCAGGGTTTTCAATTGATTTAGCGGTTGAATTTGATGCTTCTATTGCTAATGCATATCAACTGAATCATCCTGACACCAAGGTATATAATCAAGATATCTGCAATATGGATTTTTCAGAGGTCCATATGCGACATCCTAATATTGATGTCGTTATTGGCGGACCTCCTTGTCAAGGGTTTTCTCAGAAAGGGAAAAGACTTAAATTAGACGATCCGCGCAACTTCCTATTTCAACGTTTCGTTGACTTTGTCAGGGAGTTCAGACCCCAATATTTTGTCCTTGAAAATGTACCAAATATCATTACAACAGCCAACGGATTTTTCAAGGAACAGATTATTTCTGCGTTTTCTGCGTTGGGCTACAACATATCTTGTGGCGTTTTAAGCGCTTTAGACTTTGGTATCCCTCAGGATAGGCGTAGAGCCGTTTTCATTGGGGCACTTAATCAACCTGCACCTTCACTGCCTATTCCTAATGGCAAAAAATGTAATATCGCGCAAGCTATTTATGATTTGCCTTTTATTAAATCGGGAGAGGGAGTTGAAATATCTTCGTATGATAAGGCTCCAAGTTCTGAATATCAAATAGAGCTTCGTTCAAATGAAACAATTTTGCATAATCACGTTGCTACAAATCACTCAAAATCTGCCTTAGCAAAACTTGCATTAATCCCTAAAGGGAAAGGGAAAGAAGTTCTTCCCAAAGAACTTCTTACAAAATCAATTTATAGTGGTACATGGTGTAGATTGCTTGAAGATGGATATGCTCCAACTATTACAACGAGATTTGATACCCCTTCGTCGGGTAGATTTACACATCCTATTCTTGACCGTTGTCTGACTATTAGGGAAGCAGCAAGAATACAATCCTTCCCGGATTCTTTCATTTTTTATGGCAATCGCACTTCTCAAATGAAGCAAGTAGGCAATGCTGTACCACCACTACTTGCATTTGAAATTGCCAAAGTAATCGTCAACCATCAAAACTCGCCAATATGAATTATCCTCAATCAATTAAACATCGAGCTTTGAATAATCCTCGATTTGGAATAAAGTCCTCTCTTCCCAATCCGAGAAAGGTACTTGCACTCTTATATTTAATCTATTTATGTTGTGGCAAGAAAGCCTCCATAAATTATCTTGTCACTAACCCTTCTGACAAGAATAAGGCCACACTTGATGGTGAGCTGGGTGCATCCATTATTAACTTCCTGGGTAAGGACGAGGATTTCTTAGATAAGCTGCTATCAAATCCTCTTGTCGCTTCACAAATTGAAGCTTTGCAAGTTGCTTTACAATTATTCTTCAGACTTGCCAAAATCAATTTTACCACAAATACTCAATCTGAAAGGACTGGTGGTATTCGTAACCCTAAGACCATAGAATTTTCAACAAACATTGATGTCCTTGATTTATTTCTTGGTCAATTCGATGAATCTCAAAAAATTGAGTTTCTATTATGTTGGTTGAATGACGAAGATGATGATGTAATTTCCCCGCTTATAAAAAAACTCTTAGTTACTTTCGTTGAACCTACAATATTCAGAATTACTGAGACCAACGATAAATTCTTAGATTTTGACCTATTGGGGATGTACGAATCATTCCTAAAAAATGGAATGAATGGTATTGATTATAAAGGAGAGGATGAGCCTAAAGGTTCTGCGCGTGTATTAGGTTCATACATCCGTAATGGTTTACACCCTTATATAAATCAACACGGCGGAGTGGCGGAGGTTAATAGGGAGCTAATCGATGAGTTCAAAGAGTATGCAAAAAGAGTGGACACATCTTTGTCAATCGCTCCTAAATTAGATGATTATCCCTTTGACTCCGATTCAGCTATTGAGTCGAAACCAGAGCTTATGCCAATATCTGGTCCGCGTCAAGTAATTTATTTTGGTGCCCCGGGTACAGGTAAATCCCGTGCCGTTAATAACATTGTAAAAGAAAGAGCACCCAAGAATAATATACGAACCACGTTCCACCCTGATTCGGATTATTCTTCGTTTGTGGGTTGTTATAAACCTACAATGCGAGATGGAAAAATCGAATATGCCTTTACTGCTCAAGCTTTCATTAAGGCTTACATCGGTGCATGGAGTGATATCTCTAAGCCATATTTCCTCGTTATTGAAGAAATCAACCGTGGTAATTGTGCGCAGATTTTCGGCGATATCTTCCAACTCCTTGATAGGGAAAATTCGGGTGAGTCAAGTTACGGTATAAAGCCCGACTCTGATTTGCAAAACTATATTGCTGAAAGGTTGGAGTCGATATCTGAAATCCCTGTTGAAATCGCGTCAGGGGAAGAAATGCGTTTACCATCCAATTTCTATATTTATGCTACAATGAACACTTCCGATCAATCTCTTTTCCCGATTGATTCGGCATTTAAGCGTCGATGGGATTGGAGATACACCGCAATTAAGCCATCAAACACCGATCATTCAATCAATGTTAAAGGTGTTAGATACAACTGGACTTCATTTATTCGTGAGGTTAATAAGAAAATTCTGGACCTCACTAAAAGCGAGGATAAGCAGTTAGGTTATTGGTTTATCAAGCCCGATGAAGATGGGAACATTGATTGGGAGCTTTTCGTCTCCAAAGCATTATTCTATCTTTGGAATGATGTTATCAAAGATTACGCTACTTTGGAGAAAGCTGATTCCCCCTTTGGTCGTAATTATGCTTTTACAACATTTTTTGATGAAAATGGTAAGCCTATTGCTGACCGTGTGATTGCTTTCCTTGACGCTTTGAAAGTTGAGAAATTAATTGATACGTCTGACAATACTCCTGAAGGAATCAGTGAGGAGGAAAATGAGGAAAGAGAAGAAGATGACGCAACTTCATTAGGTAAAGACCGTACCAAGTATAGCATCAATGGCGAAGGACGTTTTGGCAAAAACATTCTTGCCACTGAACTTGTGCGAAAATATATAGAAACCCATCCTGATGCGACAGCCTTTGATGTGGTTAAGGCTTTCCGTGGCTTGGGTAACCTCGTTTCTCACTTTGTAGAACTTCAAGAGGAATTTGACCAAAGAGAAGACCAAAATCCACGAGTTAAGACAGTCTCCTGCAAGAACGAAAATATTTACGTTTCAACTAATGGTTGGGGCGGCAAAGATAAAATGCGTGAGCTGATTGATGGAGTACACTCCAAAGATTGGGGGCTTACAATTTCTGAAATTCCAAACTGATGAAATTGCTGATTGAGGATTTTCCGTACCCGGCTGACAAGGTCAGAGGCTTGCTCGGTGGCGATCAGCCATACGAGTCCGATGGCTTTTGCCGTATTCCTAATGTCGGGTACTACTACAATCCCTCAATCAGCGACTGCGTTTTCATTCTGCCTAAGGTTATACTTGACTATAACGAAAACGACCATGCCGAAACCGTGTTTGGCAAGTTTCATCCATTCGACATAATAGACGTTGATAAAGCCTTTCGCGATGAAATGCTCAACACCGAGCAGCGCGATTTTATTTATAACCTCTCCACATGGATTTACCGTGCAATTGCGGAGTTCGTGAGGATAAATGATGAATTGCCCGAAGACCAACGCTCGCGCATTGTCTATCGTAAGCAATTCTCCAACGTGAGCCTTAACGGTCAGAACACCGACGGTACGTTGATTGACATTATCCTCTCGCTCATTAAATTCGCTAATGAAAACCGCGATTGGTTCATATTCATAATCAAGAACATTCACAGTGGTTATAATAAAATCAACTGGCAGAAGACCATTGCGACTAAGACCGCCTTTGTCAAAGACAACGTCCCTCATTATGTCGAAATGGTAAACAAGAAGAAGCAAATCAACTTCGATGAAGAATTGCTCATTATCTTTTACTCAATTCTTTACTATGTCCGTGAAAAGTATGGATTTCCTATAAATATCACGTTCAATTACGAGTTGATTAAAGGCCCAAAGTTTGACAGCTATCTTGCCGGACTTGGCAAAGCCCGACTCCTTCAGATTAAATACAAGTATTTTTCTGATAAGGCTCTCCAACTTTGGAACTTATGTTATTGCTTCTTCGCAATGGTGGAGCAAATGGCCGCGAAACCTGATGCGTCGGAATATCTTTTTGTCTCTGACTTCGACATCGTTTTTGAAACGATGATTGATGAACTTATTTCTGACAAAAACATCCCAGCCGCACTCCGCGACCAACGCGACGGAAAGATTGTAGACCACATCTATCCATTCCAATCTCTTGTTACTCCCACCGACATCTACCACATCGGAGACAGCAAATATTATAAAATTGGGGCTTCCGTACACGGCAATTCCGAATACAAGCAATATACCTACGCTCGCAACGTAATCCATTTTAATCTTGACCTTTGGCTCCGTTATGGAGAAGATGCGGTCAGCAAGGGAGCGTTACCGTACCTTGACCCATTGACCGACGGCTACAACGTTACGCCTAACTTCTTCATCAGCGCGGAGATTGATAAGGATTTCAACTACAACGAACCAGGACTACATCTGCATAAGGCACATGATGGAAAGAATTATGCCGTAAGCAGACACTTCGCTAACCGCTTGTTTGACCGCGATACCCTTTGGCTATCGCATTACGACATTAACTTCCTCTACGTCCTCGCGCTTTTCGTGTCGCCACATCAAAGCGTCAGAGACGAGTTCAAGGAACATACTCGCCTCCGCTTCCGCAATCAAATCATCGGCTTACTTAATGGCAAATATGAATTTTTCAAATTCAATATTACACCTGAGGAAATGGAAGATTTCGTAACTCGCAACTTTCGCGAGTTAACTGGTAAAATCTACCATTTTGACAGTACACTTCTCTTGGCACTAGAAAAGGGACACGAGGATTCTGAGGGACTTAAAGCCAAATACAGTGATATTTTGTTAGAGTTTAACCTTTATTAATAATCCCAACAATGGAAACGGTAAAAGATCCAAATATTGATTTACTTGTTCGTCCGAGACTGATTGACTATCATAAGATATTACTCAGCCAAGCGGATGCCGATTTCTGTATACCTTTCATTGATGAGGATATACCTCTTTACATAGATCCATTTCTACTCTGGAAATCTAACTCCATTACCGACAATTCTTTACATAATTCAATAGTTGAAACTTTTAACTATTGGGGTTGGCTTTATTCCAATGGTAAGATGACAGAGGCTATTGAGACTATTAGGTACGCCTCTGAATGTCCCGCTGTTGGTTTAGGCACTGCAAAGACTAAGGATGGAAAGAGAATCGGGGTTGAGTTGGCCTCTCAAATTCTTACCCTTTTTCAACAAGTCCCCCAAATAAAGTGTAAAGGGTTTAGTCATATTGAGGAAGTTCAACTTTTGGTAAGGAATATTTCAAAAGATAGGATATGTGACTTTGCTTCAAATATTCTTTCTAATCATCTGAAAGATTATACAATAGACCAATGCGAAAGGCACGGTATACCAACCTCAAAGGCTAAAATTACATGTTATAATTTCCGTAATAGACGGTTTGAGGAAACCGCGACTATTCTTCCTATAAATCCTTCTACAAAGAAACCAATACTTTTCGTTCCCAAACATTGGCTTAGATATTCGCCTTGGCTTAATCCTGACGAGTACTTCTCTGCTTATTATCCCGAGCACGTCGAAGAACAATTAAGAAATAAGACCCGCTATGACGTGATAGACTATAACCGCGTCAATTATGCTATTGTCCAAGGCTACACCACCTCAAAAGAGGCTTCTATCTCTGCGCTAAAGAGTGATCCTCTTTTTAAGCAGATACCTATATCTTCTGCTAAAAGAACTCTTTCAGATATTATTAAACTACCTACCGGAAAAGAAGACAATGCAGATAAAAAATATGAAACACTAATTTGTAAACTATTATCTTCAATGCTTTATCCACATCTTGATTTTGCTGATGCTCAATCAAGGATTGAATCAGGTACGCAGATAAGAGACCTCGTTTTTTATAATAACGTTTCCCATCAATTCCTCCGAGAAATATTCGAGACTTACAATTCTCGTCAAATTGTGTTTGAATTGAAGAATGTTGCTACCCTTACTCGTGACCATATTTCTCAGGTAAATAGATACCTATGTGATAATTTTGGAAAATTCGGTGTGATTGTTACTCGAAATAGACCTCCCAAAAACATAAGACAACACCTTATTGATTTATGGTCAGGTCAGAGAAAGTGCATACTGGTTCTAACCGATGAAGACCTTAAACAGATGGTTTCTATATATGAGAATAAGCAAAGGGCACCTTATGAGGTGCTCAAAAAGCTTTATGTAGAATTTATACGAAAATGCCCAATGTAAAATGAAAATGAAGAAAGCAAAACGACAAATTAGACAATTGGCAGCTGATTTCAGACGCCTGTCAGATAAAAAGCCAAATGACCAGCTCAACACGTTCAAACTTGAACTCGTCAATTCTGCTATCGAAGAAATTAACAATATCTTACAAGGCGAACTTCCTATTGCAGGATTTGAACTATTTGATGAAGCCGTTTTGCCAACAAATAGTGATGTACTACTTGTGCTCTCTTTATATGAAGCTGAACTAAATTCAAGTGATTATGATTACCTCTCGTGATATTGATAAGTTTGAAGCTGTTTATCCTCTTTTAGTATCCATTACTAAAAGTATGACTGCTCTATCAACGAAGAAGCCGAGTGATATTATTTCGGAATTTAAACTTGACCAAATCAATAAAATTCTGAAACAATGTAATACCTTATTAAGAGATAAACGTCCCGATACAGACTTCGATGGATTTGATAATGACACAATGCCTCAAAATAGTGATGTCGTGGTTATGCTTGAATTATACATAGCAAGTATGGATAAATTCAAAATCTCTAACTCAGAGTATGTCGGTGAGGACTGGAACGAAACCTTACCCCACTATGAATGGAAAAAAACGAAATGATATGAGAAACAACAAAAGTTCGGATGAATACAATCTCTTAGCAGAAATGCTAAAGGCTACATATCTTGAAATGAAAGATATGTCTAAAAAAGCTCCAAATGATACTTTGAAACCAATAAAGGTAACTTCACTAAATCGCATCCTTCAAAAGTCTAAAGACTTCTTTGAAGGAGAGCCATCCGCTGACTTCTTAGACTTGTTGGACAATGAAATCCTACCCAGTAACAGTGACACCGTTCTGATAATGTCTCACTATGTTGCGGCATTTACTGAGTACTATAAGAGACATGGTGGATTGGGGACAAATAGTGGTCTCCACCGGGTATTGTAATTTTAGAATACGTGTATGTATCTAATGGAGATACTGAGCACTTAATATGGGTTAATTTCAACAATTGCAAAACACGGGTATCTCTATGATTTTGATGGACTTTGATGAGACATCTTCAGGTTAATAATATAAGTATACAACAAGATGAGGGAATTTATCTCTATAAAAAGATTGATTTATGAACTCTAATAAACATCATACTTTTCGAGACTACTTAAACGCTGTTTATTCAACTAAGAAGAGTGGTACCACTTCCTCTTATTTGATGGCTATAAAAATACTTGATGAGTTATTTCATAAAAATGACATCTTCAATCTTAATGGTAAATCCCTAGTCGAAATTAAGAATCCTTTTCTGATAGATAGAATTATTTATTATATCGCTGAGGAGGAAGATAAATACAGACAGGGTGAAAATTCTATATTCGATCTGGGTAAATCGACTCAAACCAGTTATCCAAGAAAGAGATTTTGTACCGCAGCAATTCGTAGATTAGGCGAATTTGTGAATCTTATTTGCTGTGAAGATGCTACTGATATAATGCGAAGTTCTACCCATAAAGGATCGAAGTTATCTTCTGACTTATTAAAGAGATTTCATATCAATGATAAAGGAACGGAAAAGGAGATTCGAGCTAAACGAAGGGTCGGACAGAATATTTTTAGGGCAATGCTTCTGGAAATATATGATGCAAAATGTTGTATAACTGGAATAGATATTCCGGAAGTACTCCGAGCCAGTCATATTGTTCCATGGGCTGAATGTATAGACACGAGATTGAATCCAGAAAATGGATTGTGCCTTAGCGCTACATATGATGCTGCCTTTGACAAGCACCTAATTACATTTGATGAAGATTACAGACTTGTACTTAGTCCTGTATTAAAAGAAGAATACACATCAGAGGCATTTAAGACACATTTCCTAAAATACGAGGGTACGACAATAATTCTTCCTTCAATGTTTAAACCTTCGCAAGATTTTCTTTCAAAGCACCGTGCAAAGTTAATTGTTTGAATACGAACGCGTCAAATTAAGAATATTGCAAGATTGAACATTGACTATGGCTAAGAAGTTTGAGATACGAAACAGCACAGCGGAGTTCTTGATCTTTCAGATTGAGGGGAAGGAGGACGGTGTGCAGGTTGTGTACCATAACGAATCTGTGTGGTGTACGCAGAAGGCTATGGCGCAGTTGTTTGACTGCTCTTCTGACAACATCGGACTTCATCTGAAAAATATTTATGAGACCGGCGAGTTAGTCCAGGAAGCAACAACCGAGAATTTCTCGGTTGTTCAAACCGAGGGTGAACGTCAGGTCAATCGCAAGCTGAAATTCTATAATCTCGATGCCATTATATCAGTTGGTTATCGGGTAAACAGTACACGTGCCACTCAATTCAGGCAGTGGTGTACTTTTGTATTGCGGCAGTTTGCTATCCGGGGATATGTGATTGACAAGAAGCGTATGGAGAACGGCTCGTTTATAGGCGAGGACTATTTCGAGCATTTGTTGGCTGAAATCCGCGAGATACGTCTCAGCGAGCGGCGTTTCTATCAAAAGCTGACTGATGTATATGCTACGAGCATTGATTACAATCGTGATGCGCCCACTACTCGATTATTCTTCAAGAAGGTACAGAATAAGATGCACTACGCTGTTCATGGTCATACTGCTGCTGAACTGATAATTGACCGGGCTAATGCAGAAAAGGAGCACATGGGGCTGACTACTTGGGAGAATGCCCCCAACGGGAAGATTGTAAAGCCGGATGTCAGCATTGCCAAAAATTATCTCAAAGAGAGTGAGCTTGAGGATATGGGGAGGATTGTCAACTCTTTCCTTGACCTGGCGGAAGATATGGCAAAGCGTCATATTCCTATGACAATGGAGGACTGGGCTAAGCGTATTGATAAGTTTCTTGATCTTACCGACCGTCCCGTTCTGACTGATGCCGGACATATTTCAGCTGAACAAGCCAAGGAATATGCTGAAACTGAGTTTGAAAAATATCGTGTAATTCAAGATAAACTCTTTCAATCCGATTTTGACCGCTTCAATGATAATGCCCTCCTCCCATTGGACATAGAATAAACTCGTAAAGAAAGGTGAGATGAAAGCATTGACATATACTGAGCCGGGGCGGTTTGAGCTGATTGAGAAACCGAAGCCGGAAGTTTTGGATCCGAGGGATGCTGTGGTGAGGGTTACTCTTTCGAGTATCTGCTCGTCAGACCTGCATATTCTGCATGGGGCTGTGCCTCAGGCTGAGGTCGGTATTACTGTGGGGCATGAACTGGTTGGTGTTGTTGAGACTGTCGGTTCGGAAGTTACCAAGGTGAAGCCGGGCGATAGGGTCGCGGTGAATGTCGAGACATTCTGCGGCGAATGCTTCTACTGCAAACGAGGGTATGTGAATAACTGCACCTCCGGCGGATGGAAGTTGGGCTGCCGCATCGACGGCGGTCAGGCGGAGTATGTCCGCGTGCCGTATGCCGACAATGGTCTGACACCGATTCCCGACAATGTGAGCGATGAACAGGCTCTGTTTGTCGGCGACATACTCGCCACCGGTTATTGGGCTGCAAAGATTTCAGAAATTTCAGAGGAAGATACGGTGCTGATCATCGGCGCCGGTCCGACCGGTTTATGCACTTTGGAATGTGTACAGCTGTATCAGCCTCAAAGGATTGTCGTTTGCGAAGCGGATGAAAGCCGCCGCGAATTCGTGCGGAAGCATTATCCGAATGTCGATGTAGTCGAGCCGATGGGATGCCTTGAAGTCCTTGAGTCATTGACAGAGGGTCGTGGTGCCGACCGCGTGATTGAGGTTGCAGGAGGCGAGGATACGTTTGAATTCGCATGGCGTTGTGCCAGACCGAATGCCATCGTTACGATTGTTGCGCTCTATGAGAAGGAGCAGATATTGCCGTTGCCATGGATGTACGGCAAGAATCTCACATTCAAGACAGGTGGTGTAGATGCCTGCGACTGCGACAAAATCATGCAGCTGATTTCCGAAGGTAAGATTAATACTACTCATCTGATAACCCACCGCTTCCCTCTAAGCCGCATACAGGAAGCCTACACCCTATTCGCCAACCGCGCCGACGGTGTCATCAAAACCGCCATCTATCCGGATTGAGGATTATAAAAACCACGCAGCAAATTTAAATGCACATCCCTCAGGAAAAATTGCTTGCTTTATAATGATTTCACACGCAATGAAGAATCTTTAAAGAAATGATGTTTACTATCAGGGAAAAACCTTGGTGTTTCAAAATTTTCGATTCCTAATGAACTTGCTAAAATATTTTCATATTCTATGGTACTCAGTTCATCGTATAGATCCATAGAGGTTTCCTCGATGTACCACCATTCATCTGCACCCAATGCTTCGCACAATACCATTACATATCTTCGGAAATCCATATTCTCTAATACTGAATCCCAATAACACCAAAAATAGAAACTCCAATAAGGGAAACCAGGATCATCATTGTAATTATCCCGTTGTGTTAAAAATCCCGTCCACTTCCCATCGAGATTAATGAAATCATCAATAACGCGTGCAGTATTTGGAAATCGTTCATTGATTTTAGTTATCGAATCTTCTATGGTAAGACCATCTTTGGGTTTAAAGATAACATATAATCTGAGCGACATAGTTCATAGCAAAATTTTGATTTACTAAAATTAGATGTCTAAAGTTACGTTTTTTATTTGAATTTACCTAATGGTTGTGCAAGTAATCTTGAAAGTACAATATATCAGGCCCAAACATTCAGAACGTATATGAAGGCCGCGATATACATGAATAGTCCAATATATCAGACTTCTATCAAGGCGGAATCGTTGAAGTTGGCGTTTTCACCGCAGAATACATAGCCAAGCGGATTGCTGACGAGATGGGTGCTACCAATCATCAGATCGGTGGTATGGTGTGAATGACCGTAAATCCATGTTGAGATTCGACTGTCAGCTATGTAGTTGCCGAGTTCCGTGGCGTATGCTGCGTTTAATACATCACCGGTGTGTCTTTGTTCAAGCGCGGTGAAAGTGGGCAGATGATGGGTTACTACGACAATCTTCTCTGCATCGCTCTCGTTGACCGCACGTTGTAGGAACGCGAAGTTTTTCTCAAACTCGTCATTTATGTTCTGTGGGGTCAAACGACGTTTATTGTAGAGAATCTGCGAGTAATCGTTCATGCCATTCTGGATTGCAAACTCATCGACAACGGGTATTCTTGACCACAGCGTTGAAAGAATGAAATTGACATTATCAATGCGAACCACCTTATTGTGATAGTAGCCGACATTCGGCAAAAACATCTTTTGCCAGCTATTGCCTTGGGCTGCTATATCACCGTTGTTATAAAACTCATGATTCCCGGCTATCATCAGTACTTGACGATAGTTTTCGGACGCCCACTTCCAGAACCTGA
>DAWBVG010000600.1:0-2389 GCA_052279865.1 Muribaculaceae bacterium | reverse complement strand
ATCCTGATGGGCGATAAGCTCCCAATCATAATCCTGATAGCGAGAAAGAGTAACATACACCGGAGTCGTGAAATCGTAAGTTCCCTCAAGAAGATTAGGCTTGGAAGTGGCACCCGGCGTGATTTTATACTCCGAGAAACGCACATTCTCTATATCTACAGTCTCATCGAGATAGATATTTACCTCAAATGCCAGGGAATCTATATATGCCGACTTACTCTCCCCCTCCGCTGCAATTGCAGTGATCTTTTGAGGAATCCTCGGATATGGAAGATCATTGTGTATACATCCTGCCGGCACCATCACCGACACCACAGCCATCAATAAATATAGTTGATATCTGAATCCTTTCATCATTCTTATACTTACCCCAAACCTAATGCCTAAACCCTAATACCTAACGCCTAAAGCCTCCTACACATGCACCGCGATTCCGAAATTTATATTGAAAAGATTAAATCGGAAATTAGCGCCTGAAGTGGTTCTGTTTCCTGTCTCCACGCCGTTCTCCATCTGGCGCTCATTTTTAAGATAGAAACCGAACACACCAAACGAAAGATTGAAAGCCACGTTTTTCATCATGAACACACTGACACCGGGAGAGAAGTTCAACCCCGCTTTCATATACGTTGTGTGAGTGGTTCTCAATTCTCCGGCATATGGACGCTGGAAATCAGAATTACCGGAAGAGAAAGCCAACTCAACCTCATTGAACACACCGAATCTTCCTCGGCGCGCAATACCGATATACTGCCGGAAAAGCACTGCCGCCGTATAACTCTCGTCACGATACATGATATCGTGAAGGTTGAAATTCATATCGTCATCAATATCCACTTTAAAGGAGTCTACGTTTCCTTTTCCGGAAGTGTATCCGAAACGCAACCCGACCGTGATATTGTTTCTTATGCTGTATTCAAGAAATGGTTTAATAGAGAAGATATGACCTCCTAAGTCAATATCATTCAACAGATCAAAAATTTCAAGATTATCCGTTGATATCTCACCGTAAGAAGCTGTAAGCCCAAATCCCCAGCGTCCTTTCGGGAGAAAAAGATAATTGAAAAGACCGCGGTCATAACGCCCGAGATTGCGCGACCGCAATTTCATTGGAATAGTGTCTCCTTTCCAGATCACCTTTTCCGATGAATCAAATTTCGATTCGTCATCTACCACCTTCGAATTCCCCATCAGCAGCTTCAGCACATCATTCTGCAAGGAATCCGGCACATATATATATTTCCCTTTCGTCACGCTGTCGCTTCTCACCTCTTCACTCCGAAGGGTCGGAACGAAGCAAAGCAACAATACAAGCGTAAGAGTCATCCGAAATAACTTAATCATAGCCGTCAGAGATAAAACGCCACGCCAAACGTGATCGAAAACAAATTGATTCTAAAATTAGCAGACCGTGATTTACGTCTTGAAACATATATCTGATCTGATATTGATTTTGTGTCGGTAAGATTGAAACCCAATACACCGACATTTACCTCAAGTGCTGAATAATTGCTCAGAAAAACCGCAAGACCGGGCGCGATACCGAGACCGAACTGGAAATTACGTTCATAAGCACCCGTCAGAGCCTCTCCCGTGCCCTTAGTGATCTTAGACTGTCCGCCACCGAGTTTCAGCTGAATCTCATTAAAGATGCCGAAACGACGGCTTCTGCCGAGAGAGAAATAATTTCTGAAGATACCGGTCACAAAATAATTATGCGCCAGCGAATATAGGCAATCAGCCCCATAATCAGTTTCTGAATCCAGAACGATATCCGCTTTCTCTAATTTTGTGAGGGAACGGTTGTATGAAAATCTTCCTCCCGCCCCCATATCATCCTTAAAAATATAACATACCATCGGAGACACTTTGAAAGAATAGGTATCTCCCGATATGTTTTCCAGAATAAGGAATTGATACTTATTTTGCGTAGACTGTGAATAAGATATCGACACGCCCGTGACCCATTGACCCTTGGGCACAAACTTGACACTCTCCATATCCATATCAAATTCCTGTACCGGAGCATTACGTTGCAACTCCTCCACCATCGCCGGAGTGATATGGACAGTATCTCCTGATAACGCAGCGCGACTCTGTGCGCTTGAAGCGCACAGAGTCATCACTAACGTAATCAATATTTTTATTCTACTTCTTTTACTCATAAATGAGCTCTACATCATCAAGATACATCACAGAGCCAGCTGCTCCCGAGAAATAATCACCATATTTTGAAGCAGAGGCAACCATGATCAAATATACAGGTTTCTTAGTCTTGGCACGATCGTTATAGACAAATGGAATCTCTAATCTTTCCAATTGACCATCGGCACCGAAGTTTTCTGTCCATGTAACCTGACCATATGCCAGTACATGCTCGTCTTCGGTA
>DAWBVG010000599.1:0-2212 GCA_052279865.1 Muribaculaceae bacterium | reverse complement strand
ATGGTAAACAGACCGGGCTTCCTCTTCGAGTCCTGCCGCTATCATGGCGTCTACCCGACTGTTGATGCGTTCGAAAAGTAACGGGCGCGGAAGATTCACCATATATTTGCGGATATTGAACGGACGTTCGCGGCGCGAACCTGTGCGAAGCTCCGTATAGGGTTTTCCTGCTGTGCGGATGATTTCGACAGCGTGAAACACCCTTTTTGTATTTTTAAGATCTACTTTGCTGTAGTAGTCAGGATCAAGATGACGAAGTTCTTCGCGGAGCCATTCCTCTCCCTTTTCTTTACATTCTTTTTCGAGATTGAGACGGATGTCGTCGGGCACTGTCGGGATATCGTCAATGCCGTGGCATAACGCGTCTACATACATCATTGACCCTCCACAGAGGATGGCTGTGCCGTATTTGTCGAACAATGTGTTGAGTATGCCCATCGCGTCTTCTTCGAAACGGGAGGCACTGTAGTATGCATCCAACGGGAGCATGTCGATAAGATGGTGTGGCACTGCCGCCAGTTCCTCAGGGGAGGGCATGGCGGTGACGATTGGCACGCCGTGATATATCTGGCGGCTGTCGGCAGATATTATCTCAGTGCCAATACGCCGAGCGAGGTCAATGGCAAGGGCCGACTTCCCTGAGGCAGTCGGCCCTGTGATTACTATGAGTGTCGGTTTCTCCAAATCAAATCAATTATTTTTGTGCTACGATGCGGCAGATGTTGACTACGACATCGCGTGCTTTCTCCATCGACTGGATTGGAACAAATTCAAATCTTCCGTGGAAATTCTCACCGCCGGCAAAGATATTGGGGCAGGGGAGACCTTTGAATGAGAGCTGTGCACCGTCTGTGCCGCCGCGGATGGGCTGCACTTTCGGTTCTACGCCGGCATCGCGCATGGCTTTTTCTGCGATTTCGATTATGTGCATCACGGGTTCGATCTTCTCTCGCATGTTGTAATATTGATCCTTGATCTCAACAGTGCAGCATCCGGGATATTCCATATTAGTTTTACGCACAAGGTGCTCGATTTCGCGTTTGCGGCTTTCGAAGCGGGCGCGGTCATGGTCGCGGATAATGTAGGTGAGGGTGGTTTCCTCAACGCTGCCTTCTATGCCTACAAGGTGATAGAAACCTTCATAATCCTCGGTATGCTCGGGCGTTTCCCAACGGGGGAGCATGGCTATGAAGTTGTTCGCAACGCGGATTGAGTTGATCATCTTGTGTTTTGCATATCCGGGGTGTACGTTGCGACCCTTGATTTTTACTTTTGCAGAAGCGGCGTTGAAGTTTTCATATTCAAGTTCACCGACAGCTCCGCCGTCCATGGTGTAGGCAAATTCGCAGCCGAATTTCTCGACATCGAATTTGTGTGCGCCAAGACCGATTTCCTCGTCAGGATTGAAACCGATGCGGATTTTGCCGTGCTCAACTTCGGGATGTGCCTGAAGCCATGCCACGGCATCGATGATTTCTGCGATTCCTGCCTTATCATCGGCTCCGAGGAGCGTATTGCCATCGGTGACGATCAGGTCCTGACCGATATAGTTGAGAAGTTCAGGAAATTCTTCCGGAGAGAGTTTTATGTCTTTCTCAGCGTTGAGTGTGATCACAGAGCCGTCGTAGTTCTTTACGATGCGTGGATTCACGTGCTTGCCCGACATGTCGGGAGATGTGTCCATATGGGCAATGAAGCCGATGGTAGGAAGATTCTTTGAAGAATTTGAGGGGAGAGTGGCGAAAAGATAGCCGTTATCATCGAGAGAGACTTCTTCAAGACCCATTTTTTCGAGGAGGTCTTTAAGATATTTGGCAAATTCCATCTGACCCGGTGTAGAGGGGGTCATGTTTGTGAGTTCATCGCTTTGTGTGTCGAATCTCACAAAATCCAGAAAACGGTCGGTTACTGTCATGATATTTCTGATTTTGTTGTGCTTGGCAGCCGTGAAAGGCGGCAGAGCATTGTTGTTTTGCAAAATTAAGAAATATCTGATAAAGAAGAGGTATAATCAGACGTTTTTTTGTAATTTTGTGCTAAGTAATGAATCAAATTAAACCGATAAAAATGAAATTTCGCATCTCACATATCCAATACTTGAAATTTTTGGTGCTTTCCGCCAAGTTTCATCAGTCACAATGCCCGCATTGCTCCTTCTTCAACTTGCGGAAATCCCTCAAAAATTTCTGCGCATATGATATGTGTTTAATAT
>DAWBVG010000598.1:0-10823 GCA_052279865.1 Muribaculaceae bacterium | reverse complement strand
GGCTGCAGTTGCGAGCAAGCCGGAGCCCGGCACCCACAAGCAGCTACGATTTGAGGCACCGTTCGATACAAATTTGTCAAACGTGCTTCACCGATTACTGTCATGAAATCAAAACGCGAAGGCGCGAAGAATAAAAGCTTTCGACACAATGGCTTAAAATATTTTGACACAACAATTTAAACACAGAGACACAGAGGAACAGAGGTTTTATTAATGTTCAATGTGAAATGTTGAATGTGTAATTGGAAGGCGCAGAGGCATCTGGCGATGCTGACAGAGCCACAAAGTTAGAGACTCCATCCGAGACAACCCTCGGTAAAGCACAAAAGTCAAAGCCGATTCCGCGACAACTCTCGAAGAGGTCGATTAATAAACTTTGCGCGGTACTATTCGACATCTCCAATACCGGCTGACGTGATATTTAAGTCACTGTCTCTGTGCTCAGTCTGGTCGTTAAGACCCTCCGCGCCTGAAAATTAAACATTACACATTCAACATTTCACATTACTTTAACCCTCTGTGCCTCCATGTTAATATTTTAGTGGCATTTATCTAACAAAAATTCATAATGCAGGAAATACAGCCGAATGGCTCAGCGACTTGGCAGGAGCCATGCGACCTTCCGTAATTTGAATCGAACTTCGCACCTTCGCGCCTTCGCGTCCCAATAATTAAGTTGACTCGGTTTGTTTAGGCGCGCCAATTATCCTTTAACCTGTTACCTATAACCTTTAACCTTATCGTGTAACCTTTCACCTCATCGGGCTGCGCCCGATAAATCGGAATCTGAATTATTGATATATAGCATCGCGGATCTCCCTCATGCATGTAGCATATCGGGAGAAGACGCTAATATGGCGGATGGAACGCGGATTTTTTTCAAGCTGACCCAGATCCAGAATTTGAGCCACAGCGGATTCGGCAGCCATCCGCCCAGTCCGCGTCCAACCTAAAACACCGCAAGGTGAGAGGGATCCGCGATGCTGTAAATCCTTAATATGATTGTCGAGGCGCGCCAATTACTCCTTTTACTTCTTACTTATAACTTCTTACTTGATTAAGCTCTGTTCGGTAAATCGAAATTTAAAGAGGGAACATATCGAATTGCCCATATCACAAAAACAGGACGCAAATTCATGCGTCCTGTTTTGTGCATTTATTAGTTTGGCGTTTTATGAGACAAAACCGGTTATTCTTTTGGTTCGGTCTTTTTTGCTGCTTTCTTGGCGGCAGGTTTCTTTTCAGCTGCCTTCTTGGCTGGAGCTTTCTTTGCAGGCTTTTCTTCTGCCACTACTCCTTCTTCACGATTCTCCATGTCTGTGCGCAGAGAGGTCACTTCCTTTTTCAGCGATGTGATCTCGTCTGCCTGATTACGGATAGTGAGAAGCAGTGAGTTAAGTTCCTCGTTATCGATTGATTCGGGATACTGTTCTTCTACGCGAACCAAGAAGTCGGCAAGAACATTCATATAATTGGTGAATGCTGCAAACGGTGAGTCATACGGACTGAAAGCGGCATGTGAAGCACCATCAGCCATGTTCTTTGTGCTCATGTAGTAGAAATGGTCACTACTCTGCAGATATTCCCAATCCTGTTTCAAGCGGCGGTCATTGCAAAGGCTTACACGCTCTGCCACGGCATAGAGCTTACGCAATGCTTCTCTCTGGAGTTCGTTACCCTTCCATGCTGACACGTCACGCGCCTCATCTATACCTGATATCGGATAAGGTATGGAAAGTTCATCAACCGGTTTCAGTTTTGCAACAGCCTCGGAAGGTGTGGTAAACTGAATTCCTTTCTCCTTACCGAACATCGGAAGAGCCTTCATGAACTCAAAAATACCGGTACCTGCGGGAAGGAAAGTTCCGAATGTATCCATGCTCATCAGGAGATTCACAACCTGCTCCTCTTCCGGCAGAGATGCTATCCAGTTCACATACTTATCGGCTGTCAACGGATATTCATCCCATTCAGGATTGTTGAAGTTCATGGTGACATCTTCTGCAAGCTTGTCGTTGGTGAGAAGAAGCTTCAGGTTGGGAGCGGTAGCGGCGCGATAAACGTAGTTGGGTGATTTCCATCCAAGGATGTGTTTGGCACCATCTGTGAGAGTGGTCTTGAATCCCATCGATGCCACGAGCATGGCTATATCATCATCATAAATAAGCTCTGTGTTTGCAAACACTTTCGGTTTCTGTCCGAAGAGGCGATAGATAAGATCATCATGAGCCTTCACCTCACGCATAAACTCTTCGGGATCTTCAAGTGAAGCGAGAGAATGGGAATAAGTGCCCGAAAGGAACTCTACGCAACCTGTATCAGCAAGCTGACGAAGCTTGTCTATATATTCAGGCACATACATCTGCAGCTGCTCGATAGCAATACCGGAAATGCTGATGGAGCATTTAAACTCGCGGTTGCTGTTTTTAATCATCTCCAGTAGAGTGTCTGCCATCGGTATGTATGAGTTTTGTGCCACACGGGTGATGATCTCGTCATCTGCAAAATCATCATAATAATAATGATCGTTACCTATGTCGAAAAAACGGTAGCGTTTCAGACGGTAAGGCTGATGTATCTTGAAATAGAAGCAAACTGACTTCATTTTGAATAATTTTTAATGTGTAATGTGTAATGTGTAATTATGTTTGACAGGTAAAAAAACTATCTGCGGTTCGCGATAACTTGTTTGTATATGTCGATCACCTTTTTACCTGCCTTCTCCCATGTGATCTGGTGAATTTCCTCGATTCCCTTGTCACGAAGTTCATTATGGAGTGCCGGATACGATACGAGGGCATGCATTGCATCAGCCATCGCGTCGATATCCCAGTAATCAGTCTTGATTACATTATCAAGAATCTCAGCACATCCACTCTGCTTCGAAATAATCGAAGGAACTCCCATCTCCATAGCCTCAAGGGGAGAGATTCCGAAGGGTTCCGATACTGATGGCATTACATATACATCCGAATCGCGGAACATCTGGTATACCTCTTTCCCGCGAAGGAACCCGGTGAAATGGAAACGGTCGGCGATATTGCGTTTGGCAGCAAGGCGAATCATCGCAGCCTCCATGTCGCCACCACCTGCCATGACAAATCTCACATGCTTGTTTTTCTGGAGAACCTTTGCAGCTGCCTCCACGAAATATTCCGGTCCCTTCTGCATCGTGATACGGCCAAGGAAGGTAATAACCTTATCCTTTCCTTCGCGACGCTTGAGATTCAACAATTCATCACTCAAAGGAATCACTGCATTATGCACGGTGGTTACTTTTGACGGATCTATGCCATACTTCTCGATGACGGTCTTACGAGTAAGGTTCGACACGGTGATAATATGATCCGCATTGTTCATGCCGTCTTTTTCAATTCCGAACACCGTCGGATTCGGCTTGCCGCGCGAACGGTCAAATTCTGAGGCATGCACATGAATCACGAGTGGTTTGCCGGTAACATTCTTAGCATGGATTCCTGCCGGATATGTGAGCCAGTCATGGGAATGGATCACATCGCACGGAATTGTCCTGGCAATTACACCAGCCACGATGGAATAATTGTTGATCTCTTCGAGAATATTGTCGGGATAGCGTCCGGAAAACTCGATGCATCCGAGGTCGTTGAGACGCATATAATTGAAATCGGCATAAATATGGTCGCGAAGATCGTAATAAAGCTGGGGATTCATCACATTACCGATGCGGTTCTGAACATAATCCCAGTTCACATCACGCCATGCCACCGGAGTGTTGCAAGCGCCAATTATGTTTGCGAAACCTTTCTCTTCATCGCCCCAGGGTTTGGGAATAACGAAGGAGATCTCCATATCGCCATTGGCATGCATACCCTTAGTCAGACCATAGCTTGCTGTTCCCAATCCTCCAAGGATGTGGGGAGGAAACTCCCATCCAAACATTAATGCTTTCATCTGTTATTCACTTTGAGCGGTTAGAAGTTTTGTCATTTGTTTCACAGTCTTGATCGTGCGCAGTATCTCGCCAACATTCTTGGCTGTGCTGACTGCTCCACGACCCGTATACGGCGGATTTCCGTCATACATCTCGGAAAGGGAACCGATGCAGCCCTCCGTCATCTCGTCTTCATAGCCTATGAGCATACGCTCGATAAAGGAGAGTCCGGAAAGTCCAAACACTTTGAAATAGGCATCGGCATAGAATCCGAAGAGCCAGGGACGCGCCGGTCCTAAATGCACAGCATATTCGCGCTCTGTCGGATTGCCTACATATGTCGGATTGTAGGCGAAACTCTTCGGGCTGAGCGAGCGAAGACCTTTAGGCGTAAGGAGCTCACGGGTGCAGAGGTCAAGCACGCTCTTGCGCTGACGACGGTCAAGAGGTGAATATTCAAGACCTATTGCAATAGCCAGGTTCGGACGCACCTCAAGATCTGTATAACTGCCGTTGACATAATCATAGAGATAGCCGTAATCATTGAGGAAGGTGTCAATAAACGAACCCTTGATCTTGTTTGCGAGCTCGGTGAGTTCAGCCACATATGCCTCTTCCCCTTTCTCATTCTCATAAAGAGATATCAGGAATTTGACGGCGTTATACCATAATGCATTAAACTCAAGGATATATCCGGTTCTGGGAATTATCGGCTTTCCGTTGATTGAAGCTGACAGCCAGGTCACCGGTGAGTTCTGTCCGTTGGATGACACGAGCCCGTTATGATTAAGCTTGAGATTGCGTATTTTCTCGCTGCGCACATCTTCTACAAGGCGGCGAACAGCATCACCATAACGCTTACGACATTCATTTGAATCGGAATGGCGACGGAACTGCTGGATTGCCCATATCGTCCACAACGGAATGTCCGGAAGATCAATCTCTCCAATGGTGGGATCTTTCTCTCCCTTGTCAATATATTTAAACAATGCCTTAAGGAACGTATCGAGAATCTCGAAATAATCCTCCTCATGATTGATTGCAAGTGTACAGC
Source organism: Muribaculaceae bacterium (assembly GCA_052279865.1). Lineage (GTDB taxonomy): Bacteria > Bacteroidota > Bacteroidia > Bacteroidales > Muribaculaceae > Lepagella. The sequence continues at coordinate 5,859 of DAWBVG010000598.1, read as the reverse complement.
CTGGCAATGCTATCACCTCGTCTCTGGCTCGAACATTATACCACGGATATCCAGCCATAATATATGTTCCGTGTTCGTTTTTGAGATAGAACTGTTTGGCAGAATTTTTCAGACAATTCGAAAAACTCGTGCGACATGTGCGCGTTGTGAGTTCTTCCTCATAAGTTTTCTCGAATGTCTTTGGTTTGCATTCATAGGTGGAAGCTGAGAATATAATCGTTTCCCCTTTCTTTATAGGCAATTCAAAATAGCCGGGCACCCATAAATCCTCTTTATATGGGATTCCTCTAACTTTGTCTTTATTATATTCAATACCTTTATACCAATGTCCATCGTTTATCCATTCAACCGGTTTATTAAATTGCATAAACAGCTCAGGATATCCATCATAAAGGCAAGTCGATATACCATTTTCTATCGGCTTTATCTCCTTGTTGATAGCTGTGTTCTCCACGCAAAGATCATTTGCATTGCGGAACGCAAGAAACGGACGGAAACGTAACGTTGTTGGAGAGTGCGCTTCAACCAGCGTATATTTGATAAGAATCCTGTTCTCATGCGAAATAAACACCTTCTCCTTGGTCATCACCACGCCGCCCACGCGAAAGGTCATTACGGGGACATTGTCGCAGTTAAACTCACGGATGTACTTGTGACCATTAGGGCTGAATACATTGTCGCCATACTGATGAAGCCCCAGGTTGAATGAGGCTCCATGCTGGATCACAGATTCATCGAGCGAAGACAGAAGCACGTGTGCCTTGTCGTCCATCTCCGGAATCGGAATCACCAGCAAGCCATGCTGCTTGCGGGTGTTGCAACCCACGATGGTGGTACAATGATAAGCCCCCGACTTGTTGGTGCGCAGCATCTCTTTGGGAAGACTCTGCTCCAAGTTGATCATAAGGTTCTTGTCAAATTTAAGATAGCTCATGACATAATTGATTATGCGGGTTATAATTTTCTTTAGTTTCGGTCAATGCCATAGTTATCATCAAAGCCGAGGAGGGTAATGCCAGGGTGATAAATCAGATAGTGCACCGTTGTGTTACAAAGTTACTTCATACTTATAACAATTGCAACCTTTAATAGTATGTTTAATAATATAATTTCATAACTTGCAACATTTTTTCAATCATTTGCTTCAATATAACAAGCGGGAGCAAGCTTCAGGCTTGCTCCCGCTTGTCATATTAGAAATTAGATAGCGTAAATATCATTGTCAACCTATCACCGCGTTCACGCAGTATTCATAAATGCAAGGCACGATACCTGCGAATATGATGCCGGCAACACAGATCCAGAGGGCGATCTTCTCGCCGCACGCACTCTTGAAACTGTCGATCTTGGCATCACCGGGTTTGATCCAGATTGCCTTTACAACCAACAGGTAGTAGTAGAGTGAGATGATTGTATTGATCAATGCGATCAGCACAAGCATGTAGAGAGCCATCGATCCGGTAGAAGTAACGGCGGTGAAGATAAGTATCTTGCTGAAGAAACCCGCAAACGGAGGAATACCTGCAAGAGAGAACATTGCCAATGTCATGGCGAATGAGAGCCACGGATTGGTCTTGTGAAGTCCGTCGTAATCATCCATCAGGAGCTTGCCACTGTTGTTCTCGATGCTTGATATCACTGCAAAAGCACCAAGGTTGCTGACGATGTATACAAAGATATAGAACATCATTGATGCCAAACCGATGCCGCCTGCCATAACGCCAAGCATTATGTATCCAGCCTGAGAGATTGAGGAGAACGCCATGAAGCGTTTCATGTTCTTCTGACGGATGGCGAAAAGGTTACCGACAGTTATCGTTGCTATGATTACTGCATACATCATCCATTCCCACATGTGATCGAACAGAGGACCAAATGCCTGAACGAAAATCACGAAGAATGCAAACGCTGCAGCTCCTTTGGAAATAACCGAGAGGTAGCTCGTGATTGCTGTAGGTGCGCCTTGATATACATCAGCAGTCCAAAGATGGAACGGAACAAGCGAAAGCTTGAAACCGATACCTGCAATCATGAATGCAATAGCAGCAATGAGAAGGCCGCTGTATTCGCCTGCAATTACATTCTGACGGATATCATCGAAATAAAGCGATCCGCCTGAGAAGGCATATACAAACGAAAGACCCATGAGCAGAATTGCAGAGGAGAAGACTGCGGTCAGAATATATTTCGCAGCAGCCTCGTGACTCTCATAATGCTTCTTATTGAATGCTACAAGAGCGGCGAGAGGCAGCGATGCAGATTCAAGACCTATGATGAAAAGGAGGAAATGGCGCGCGGAAATCATGAGATACATTCCGAAGAGTGTTACGAGAAGAAGCTCGTAGAACTCACCTTTGCGGATAGCCACTTCATCACTCTCAACCCATTTTGCAGACTGAAGGAATACGATAAACACTCCGACATTCAGAATAGCCTTCATGGCTTTGCATGCCGAATCATTGACATACATGCCACTGAACACTTCCATATCGCACGAGGGCAGAATCCAGATGGCTATCGTTGCCAATCCGAAGAGCACCGTGGTGAGCGGAGTGAGGAAGCGCTTGGAGCCGTCTCCGGAGAAAGTGTCGAAAAGAAACACCACCAGGAAAAGACCCAGAATTATTAGCTCGGGCAACATTGCCCCAAATTGTGAATAATCCATTGTTATTGTTGTGCTTTACTCTGTTTCTAAAAGTTTTGAGATCACGTTGCCTGTCAGATAGCGTTCTGAAGCGCGTTAATGATCGGGGCAAAACTATGTTGGATTGTCTCGTTGATCCAGTTGGGGAAGAAGCCGATTCCTGCGAGACACACGATAAGCGTGACTGTGGAAAGACGCTCCCACCAGCTTGCATCAGTCAGTTTCAGATGATGCTCATCTTGAACGGGACCAAGAACAAGCTTACCTACAACACGGAGAATGTATACGGCTGTAATCACGATTGAGGTTGTGGCAGCTATCACGAAAATACGATGGAAAAGATCGTTATCTTCGAAGGCGCCGAAGAAGATTGTCATCTCGGCTACGAAACCTGACATACCGGGCAGACCAAGCGATGCGAAACCGGCTATCATATAGCAGACACCAAGATAAGGCATTATCTTCATCAAACCTCCCATCTCACGGATATCGCGGGTATGGGTTCTTCCGTAAATCATACCGATAAGGGCGAAGAAGAGTGCAGTCATAAGACCGTGAGAAAGCATCTGAAGGATACCACCGGTCATCGCTGTGGTGTTAAGCATAAGGATTGCAAAAAGCACCATTCCACAGTGTGACACTGATGAATAAGCGTTGATGTATTTAAGGTCTGTCTGAACACATGCGGAGAACGCACCGTAAACAACACTGATACCCGTAAGGATGATAAAGATCCACGCAAGTTCCTGCGCTGCCTGTGGGCAAAGGAAGATAGCGATGCGGAAGCATCCGTAACCTCCGAGCTTCATAAGAACGCCGGCATGGAGCATCGACACTGCTGTCGGTGCGCAGGCGTGACCGTCAGGACTCCAGGTGTGGAAGGGGAACATCGCACCCAACACGCCGAATCCTACAAAAGTGAAGCAGAAGAGAAGACGCTGCCAGCTCGGATCGATAGCATTATTGTGAGAGATCTCAAGAATGTTCCATGTAAGCTGTCCACCTTCGGGAGCGCTGTGCCAGAAGATTCCGAGAAGACCGAGCATAAGGAAAGCCGAGCCACCCATAAGCATGAGCGTAAGCTTCATTGCCGAATACTCCTTGCGGCCCGTGCCCCATACTCCGATAAGCAGATACATCGGGATAAGCGCCACCTCGTAGAACATGAACATCGTGAACATGTCGATGGAGATGAAGAATCCGAACACACCTGTTGACAGGAGGCAGAACCAAAGGAAGAAGTTCATCGGCAGCGGATCGATTTTCCAGGAAGCGAATGTGCCGGCAAAAACGATGATTGCAGAAAGAAGCAACATCAACACTGAGATGCCGTCAACACCAACTGCGAGATGTATGTTAAGCGGAGCATACCACATCCAGCTGCCCGTATAGAGCATCTCGGATGTATCTCCGGCTGCGCGGAGCGCAAGGAAGTCGACTACAAGCCAGATCGCCATGGCGAGCAAGACTGTAGAACCTGTCACCATCACGGCGCGGATTGCCTTCATATTGCTATTGCCGCAACATGCCAGGCCAGCCATCATGATGACCGGGACTATTACAAACCAAATTAAGATATTTCCAAACATGATTTTATTAATATTTGCAATGCGATATGAAGTTAATTATAACAGGCAAATCCATGTGATTGCCGCCAGAAGAAGGGCACCGAAGAAATACCACAGCACATATGTCTGCACACTTCCGTTCTGCATACCCTTGATCTTGACTGAGAAGAACTGAGTCATCGCAGCGAGACCGTTCATTGTGCCGTCGATGATATGACGGTCGAACCATGCGATCGCACGGCAAATGCCGTTGAATATGATCTTATGGGTGACAAACATATAAATCTCGTCCCAATAGAAACGGCGGTTGGCTGCTTGCCAAAGACCGGGGAATGCCGCTTTCATGCGGGCGGGCTTGTCATTCTTCTTGAGATACAACCAGCCGGCAAATGCGATTGCTATAAGAGCCACCACGATACTTGTGATTGCAACCTGCATCTCGATATGGATATGATAAGGAGCGCGGTTCCAGGTCACAAATTCTCCGAAAGGTATAAATCCTGCGAAAACACTCACAACAGCAAGGAATATCAGAGGAAACGACATCTGCCAGGGAGCGTCATGGGGACGGTGCTCTTTATAGTGAGGATTCTCTTCCCACCAGAACACGCGGAAATACATACGGAACATATAGAATGCAGTCAGACCTGCAACCATAGTCATCCATGCACCCCAGATCCAGTTGTTGGCATACATTGCCGACAGCATCTCGTCTTTCGACCAGAAACCGGAAAGCGGGAAAATACCGGCGATGGCAAGACATCCGATAAGGAATGTCCAATGGGTGATCGGCATATATTTACGCATACCTCCCATCTCGGTGTAGTTGTTGGAGTGTACGGCATGTATCAGAGCACCGGCTCCAAGGAAGAGAAGCGCCTTGAACATGGCGTGAGTGAACAGATGGAACATTGATGCCATATATCCGAGTCCGTCGTGGAGTTCAGGACGAGCCACACCTAATGACACCATCATGAAAGCAATCTGCGAGATGGTTGAGAAAGCGAGGATACGCTTGATATCAATCTGGCAGCATGCCACTACTGCAGCATAGAATGCCGTGATGGCTCCGACAACAGTGATGAATACCAATGAATCGGGAACAATCAGATAGAGGGGGAAGAAACGGGCAACCAGATAAACACCGGCAACGACCATTGTTGCGGCATGGATAAGAGCCGACACAGGTGTCGGACCTTCCATTGCATCGGGAAGCCATATATGGAGAGGCATCATTGCAGATTTACCCATACCTCCCACAAAGATGAGGATCATCGCCCATGTGAGCACTGAACCACCGAGGAACGTAGAACCGATTGTGGAAGCAAGCACATTTGTAGGCTGAGAGTTCAACATAAGGAAATTGAAAGCTGAAGCGCCACCAAGCGGTCCGTCTGCCGGAGTCTCTGCTACATAATATGAAAGCACCAGGATACCGATCAACATAAAGAGATCGGCAAAACGGGTAACAATAAATGCTTTCTTGGATGCCGACACTGCCGAGGGAAGTTTATAGAAGAAACCAATCAGCAGATAGGAGGAAACACCCACAAGCTCCCAGAAGATATACATCTGGAAAATGTTGGTTGCCACCACAAGACCGAGCATGGAGAACGTGAAGAGCGAAAGGAAGGCGTAGTAACGCTG
>DAWBVG010000597.1:0-1008 GCA_052279865.1 Muribaculaceae bacterium | reverse complement strand
CGAAGAGGAAGCCCGGTCTGTTTACCATCTGCGTCATCTGAATTCGCTGAACACTGTAGGATTAAAAGAGATGTTTGCCTGGTTCGACGGCACTATGGAACGCTCCGTAGCCATAGAGCGTATCAAGAAAAACACACGTGTCTATGCAAAGAAACAACTGACTTGGTGGGCTCGCGATCCGGAAATTATTCCTCTTGATTCGAACGACGCACGAACTGTGTTGGCGTAGAATTCTCATTCAGGGAATTCACAGTGCGGGAATCCTGCCCCTGATGTTTCGGCTTCTTCATCTTGATCTTCACCTTGTCGAAACCTTTTCCATACACGCCATTTACGGCGCCTTGGGTCACGAAAGCATCCTCATCAATACTCTTGACAATTCGGAATATTGTCACAGATTCAATCTTGCGGCACCATACCATCAGAATCTTCACTTCATGCTTCGAATACCATCCCTGACCGTCAAGCACCGTTACTCCACGATGCGCCTCCTGATTCACCTTGTCGGCAATCTCCTGCCATTTTGAGGAGAAAATAAAGAACTGCGTAGCTTGACGGTTGGTATTGATAATCATATCGGTAATATAAGACACGATGAAAGTCACCATCAAACCATAAACGATAATCGGGATTCTCGCCTCAATACGAGCATCAAGAGGTCCATCAAACGGCAAAAGAATAGAGGATGTAACAATCGACATATCCACAAAAATCATCGTTCTGCCGATGCTGACATTACTCTTCTTTGCAACCATAGCCGCCACAATATCGGTACCGCCCGACGATCCGTTGTGAATAAACGTAGTTCCGATACCCACTCCACAGAGTATCGCGCCCAACGCCACACTGACAACGCGATCCGGCACCAATGGATGCCCGATACTCATGAATATGTTTTCAAAGACACCGCTACCGAGCGCCACACCCGTAACACCGAAAATCGTTCGTAAGTCGAATGTCCTGCCCACAATCGAGTAAGCCGCAGCCAGCAAACGCAGGATGACAGCT
>DAWBVG010000596.1:0-1693 GCA_052279865.1 Muribaculaceae bacterium | reverse complement strand
TTCTTCAAGCGCTTCCATAGCCTTGTGGCAATTCTTTTCGAATATGAAATGAATTAAATAAAAAAAGGAGAAAGGACGACGCACTCCCGTGCGCCGCACAGTAAAAAAGAAGAGAGCACCATTTAAATCAGATGCTCTCTTCTTTATATTCTAGATAGATATAAATTTTTATTCTAAATATGATATATGAATTTATATCTATAGATTTTTTTAATATTATGGTTGGAAGCTTATAGAAATTAATCTTCGATGTCAAAATCATCGCCGAAGAGATCTTCCTCTACTTCCTGTTCCTCCATTTCTTCAGTTTCCTCTTCTTCGGAGTCTACTTTCTTGGATTCTTTACCGGGAAGGAAGGGATTCTTTTTGCCTCCTCTTTTTTCCTCTTTAGCCGCATTGAGGGCTGCATATATTTTCTCTGTCAGTTCTTCTGCAAGATCCGGATTGTCTTCGATGACACCTTTAACCGCATCGCGACCCTGGCCTAACTTGGAACCATTATAAGAGAACCATGCTCCAGATTTCTTCACAATGCCGAGATCTACGGCAAGGTCTATGATCTCGCCTGAGCGGGATATGCCTTTACCGAATATCATGTCGAACTCACAACGGGTGAATGGAGGAGCAACCTTGTTCTTTACAACTTTCACTTTGGTGAGACGTCCTATTGTTTCATCGCCATCCTTGATGGGAGATGATGCACGGATGTCAATACGCACTGAGGCATAAAATTTGAGGGCGTTACCACCGGTGGTTGTCTCCGGATTACCCATAAAGACACCTATCTTCTCACGTATCTGGTTGATGAATATGCAGCATGTGCGAGTGCGGGCTATGGTTCCGGTGAGCTTACGCATTGCCTGCGACATGAGGCGGGCATGGAGACCTACGTTCTTGTCGCCCATTTCTCCCTCTATCTCGGCTTTCGGAGTGAGGGCAGCCACGGAGTCAATCACAATTACATCGATAGCGCCGGAGTTGATAAGTTGTTCGGCAATATCAAGAGCCTGCTCGCCGTTATCGGGCTGGGCTATCCATAGGTTGTTGACATCGACACCAAGTTTCTCGGCATAGAAGCGGTCGAAAGCATGCTCGGCATCAATAATGGCACATATGCCACCCATTTTCTGAGCTTCGGCAATCACATGGATTGCGAGAGTGGTCTTACCGGAAGATTCAGGACCATAAATCTCGGTGATACGTCCGCGGGGCAGACCTCCAACGCCTAATGCGTAGTCGAGACCAATCGAACCAGTAGGAATCGCTTCCACATCCTGCACGCTGTCATCGCCAAGACGCATTACTGTACCGGAACCGAAATCTTTCTCGAGATGAGCCATAGTCACATCCAGAGCTTTCAGTTTTTCCGACATATCGCTGATCTTTCCTGAAGCTGATGCCTTGGTTACTTTCTTTTTTGCCATTTTATATTTGTTTTTAGTGTTAATATTCTGGGTTGTAATGGGAGATATAGGGAAATATATAGGGTGATATGGGGCTTGATGGGTAGAGATAGGGGGTATCCACCTATATATTTTTTACTATAATTTTATATTTTAGATATTGTATATTTTGTTTATGCAAAGTTACAATAATAAAATGCAGTCTCCTAATATTCAGCAATTTTTTATAATTAAAGATTCTTAATTGACTGCAAAACTCTGGCAGTCAAAAATTATTAACCATTAATTAT
>DAWBVG010000595.1:0-1627 GCA_052279865.1 Muribaculaceae bacterium | reverse complement strand
GCGGATCCCTTCACAGCCGAGAACCTCCGCGATATTAATGCTGATGTCTATCATCTCGGCACACTCCTCGCCGATGACTTCGATCTCGACACCATCAAGGCGCTATCGAAGAAGGGCATCGTATCTGTGGACGTGCAGGGTTATCTCCGGAAGGTCGTTGGAGAAGATGTGGTGCATGTTGACTATGATAACAAAAAAGAGGCGATGCCCTATATCTCTATCCTCAAAGCCAACGAAAAAGAGATGGAGGTGCTGACAGGCACATCCGATCCTCATGATGCAGCCCGGATTCTTGCCGATTGGGGATGCCGTGAAGTTCTTCTAACCCTCGGAGACAAAGGTTCGCTGATATATACAGGCGGTGAATTCTATGACATACCGGCATTGCCGGCAGCAGAATTGGTCGACGCCACCGGGTGTGGCGACACCTATATGGCTGGATACCTCTACAAACGCTGCCAAGGCGCATCCTATCAGGAAGCCGGCACATTCGCCGCAGCCATGTGCACGCTGAAGCTGCAAAACAAAGGTCCCTTCTCCGGCACCGTCGAAGATGTGGAATCACTCATCGCCTCCCAGTCCCATTAACCCCATTAATCCCCATTCCGCCCTATCTCGCCCCATATTAACCCCATTACATAAGAAGAAAAAAATGAAAAGATTAATCCTTATCGCCACCGCCGCCATGATGATGACATCATTCGGTGCAAGTGCAAAAAAAGCTAAGCAGCAAAAAATTGTCAACCCTGCAGACATGGAAATCCGCAGGGAGATCGCGGCAACACCTGAGAAATCGGGAGGTATCTATTATGCTTACCCCTACTCAACAGACTCCCTGGCTCCCGTGCCGGCAGGTTTCGAACCTGTGTATATCAGCCATTACGGGCGCCACGGCTCACGCTGGCACTCTTCATCAAGCCTTCACGACAAGACTTATGAGGAAATGCAAAAACAATATAAAGCCGGCAATCTCACTCCCGAGGGTGAAAAAATAATGAAATTTGTGGAGAAATGTCGCGATCATACGAAAGGGCATGTCGGCGAGCTTTCTCCTCTGGGAGAGCGTCAGCATAAAGGGATTGCCAACCGTATGTATGAGCGCTTCCCTTCCCTATTCAAGGATGGAGACGTGATCGTTGCCAGAAGTTCCACAGAACCGCGATGCATTGTCTCAATGGCAGCTTTCTCAGAAGCATTGAAAGAGCATAACCCCAAACTGGAGATGCAACGTCATGCCACTCCGGGCGATATGAAATTCATTGCGTTCCATACCAAAGAGGCTAAGGATATTTACAAAGAGCCTCAGGCTTGGAAAGTTCCCTACGAGAAAGCCTGCGATTCCCTCTTTCTCTGCAATGCCACAGCCACAAAAATATTCCGCGACCCGTCGAAAGTGAAGAAGCTCCCGAAGTTTATGAAGGATCTTCACGATGTTGCCATCGCTGTGCAGGATGTTGACGGCCTCGACCTGAACCTGCTTGCACATTTCGATCAGGAGGACCTTTACAATCTCTGGAAAGGCGATGAATACAGACAATATGTGCGCCATGGCAATTCAGTTGAAGGTCACCGCCACGGTCCGTTGTCATCAAAGAATCTGATGAAAGATATCCTTGACCGCGCCGAT
>DAWBVG010000594.1:0-1853 GCA_052279865.1 Muribaculaceae bacterium | reverse complement strand
GACAACGAGTCCCCCAAAATTCCAATTATCGCGAAGCAGATCTTGGGTGAGCCAACCGGCGGCTGTGGAATGTTGGCCGTTGATTAGGTTGAACGATGTCATAAGACTCCCGCACCCTGCATCTACAGCTGCTTTATACGGAGGCAGATAATAATTAAACAATCTTTCTTTACCCATGTCTACCGTGTTGTAGTCTCTGCCACCTTCCGCAGCTCCGTAAAGAGCAAAATGCTTGACACACGCCATCAGCGTAGAGTCCGATTTGAGATCATCGCCTTGATAACCTTCCACATAAGCTTTCGCCAGCTGACTTCCAAGATATGGATCCTCTCCGGATCCCTCTGCAATACGTCCCCAACGTGGATCCCGGCATATATCAACCATCGGACTGAAATTCCAGTTGATGCCGTCAGCCGTGGCTTCAATCGCCGATATCCGCGCCATTCTTTTTATATTCTCCGGACTCCACGAACTTGCAAGTCCGAGAGGTATCGGGAAAATCGTTCTGTATCCATGAATCACATCCGCTCCCACAAGCAGCGGAATTCCATGTGGTCCTTTTTCAACGGCAGCCTGCTGCAGTTTCTTAATCTTATCAACTCCGCTTACATTAAAGAATCCTCCAAGTTGACCATTGATTATCAGTTTTTCAAAATCTGCACCTTTTGCAGTGCCCGATTCTATATCATCCCCTACAGGAAGATTCAACTGCCCGATTTTCTCTTCCAATGTCATAACTGACATCAGGCTGTCAATAAAAGCAGAGTCACCACTACTGCCGGCAAAAGCGGAAATCGAAGCAAGAAGCAGTAATACAACTGTATATTCCCTTTTCATCTTTGTGAAAATTTGGCTATTAATTCTTTATTGGCTTTGGCTATGCGCTTTGGATCAACCTTCATCACTTTGCGGTCGTATGTCATAAGCCCGTTTACCTCAATCTCAACATCGGTTGTCTGCGTGTACACGGCACCGGTATAGGCTATCTCTGCGAGATTGGAAAGGATATCAATATATCTCAGGTATTCATCCGTAACTTCATCGGGAGATTTAAACTGAATGTAACCCCAGTTTCGTTCCGGAGCCCAAAGGTGACCTTCCACGGCATATCCGATACCTCCATATTCTCCTATTACATTGGCTTTGCTTCTGTCGAGCATATATATCTTAGGCTCCGGATAATTGTGCACATCCATAATATCTCCGCAGTCAGCGAAGAAGTTACCTCCACTTGCTGAGTTTACCAATCTTGACGGATCATATTGTTTGGTCCAGTTCGCAATTTCTACCGTGTTATACTGACCCCATCCCTCGTTGAATGGCACCCACACGGCGATGCATGGGTGATTACGCAACGCATCCATGATTTCACGCCATTCTTTCCTATATGTTTTGTCGCTGATGTCAGACCTTTCGAATTCTTTACCTCTGTGGAAATTATAATTCTGCCAATGATAGTTGCAAACATCTCCACTTGGCATATCTTGCCATACCAGTATTCCGTTCCTGTCGCAATATTCATACCATAAATCGGGTTCAACCTTGATATGCTTGCGAATCATATTAAAGCCCAACTCTTTTGTTTTATCGATGTCGTAAACCATAGCTTCATAAGTTGGAGCCGTATACAGTCCGTCGGGCCACCAGCCTTGGTCAAGAGGTCCGAAATGAAAGATATCCTTGTCATTAAGCGTAAACCGAACCATCCCCTTATTATCAGGGCGCATACCGATTTTACGCATTGCCGCATAGCTTTCTATCTGATCCACAGTCTTGCCATCTTTCATAAGCGAGATCTTCAAATCGTAAATATTAGGATTTTCCGTATCCCATAGTTTTACATTTTCCGGCAT
>DAWBVG010000593.1:0-6201 GCA_052279865.1 Muribaculaceae bacterium | reverse complement strand
TGCTATTGTAGCCGTCATTGCCCGTTCCTCCGCCGATGCCCACGGCGTCGGGATCAAGAGCTCCGAGAAGGAAATAACCATCAGACATTCCACCCCATCCCCAATTGAAATGGAAATAGCCGTCGCCAGCGTAGCCGTCGCATACGAACTCATGTCCCACGGAACTTGACTGCCCTCCGTACATCACGGGGCGTCCTGCCGCCATCTCTTGGTAAATCATTTCTTCCCATTCTGTCGCAGAATAGTAGTTACGCTCGCAATATTGTATTGCCGCATTATATGAGAAGTTCTTCACAAGAGCCTCTGCGGCGAATCTCGACAAGGTTCCCGAGCCGCCCATGCCGTAGCTCATGTTGGTGGAATACCCACACGCCTTCATCAAACGCGCCACGGCATTCTTTTCGGTCTCGTTGTAGTTCCCCGTAGTATATGTGTTGAGCATGTTTTTCCAGTCGAATGCAACTCGCAGGCTCATTGAGACGTCACCCGTTGCACCAGATGGAAGCGTGATGGTTCCGGCGCCTGTGCCGCGCTGGGGATATTCCCAATACTTCATTACCTGTGCCATTGCAGTGGCGACGCATCCGGTGGGATAGTTCCTGCCATTGAGGCTCGGCACCTCCGCATTGTATGGAGAATCCTGATTCCACTTGGTTTTCAACAATGGAGCAACAGTAATACGCGATCCGTCGCCCCCGGTGCGGACATATGCTCCGACATGCTTACCTGCTGCGTATTCAATCTGACGCGAGTATTCGGAGAGCCACCATTTCATTTGGGGTGGCATTTCGTCGGCATCGAAATTTCCATAGTCGGAATATCCGAGAACCGGTGCAGCGGCATCATCAGCACTTAGTAACACAAAACCACTGTCATTATTTTTATCGAAGACATACATCGTTGGGATATCTGCATCCGTAAAAAATGTATGTTTCAGTGTCAGGTTGCGAGTGTTTTTTATACCCTTAGACTTGAGTGAAGACGATTTGATCCGTTGCAGCGCCTGATCCGGAGTAAGTGGAGACGCGAGGCATGCATTGGAACAAAAAGCCAGGAATAATAGAAAGGTTATTTTTTTCATACGGTATCTATTATTAAGATTGAGGGGCGCGTTTCGCAGCGCGCCCCTCTGAATGTGGGAAGGCGGTTAATCTTCCCTTTATTGATCTGAATTTAACCGATTCTTATCAACGACTCATGACCATATTGGTGAATGTTCCAACATTTCCGAGTACACTGCTGAAATCGAATGAAGCAACAATATACCACATTTTTGAATTAGAATCAAATGTAATTGTTTGTGTCGCTTTGTCGAATTCTCCAATCAACATATAATCATTGGCTAATGCGGGATAGCTTGTATTCGAGATATCTGAACCACATAGCCAAACATAGTTGGTTGCATTGTAATATCCGAATGGTTGCGGTGTCGGGACAACTAAATATGGTTTTTCGCTATCAGGATCATCTTCTACGAGGAAGATTGGTACCCAGATTTCATCTGTGCCAAATAGGTCTGCTGCTATTCCTCCGAATTCAAGCATACCTTGCTTATATTCATCTGTACCTTCTGCATAACCAGTTATTGTGAAATTAGCGGATGTCTTGTTGCCATCTCTGTCAGTGTAGGTCATTTTCCAATCTCCCTGAATTAGATCATAGGTTGGCAGAGACTCGTTGTCAGCTACGGTAACCAGTGTGCTTGACACGTTTCCGATTGATGCACCCTCGCAAGACACGATTGTCACGTTGAATGTACGGTCACCAGTTTCTTCTATGTCATCGATCAATCTGATTTCAACATTCACCGAATTCTCATCTGCTGGAATATTTATGGTTTCAGATGTTACAATATAGTTACCTGACCACTCTCCGTTGACTTCCTCATATGGAACTGCCGGTATCTCACCGCAGCCCTCGACCTTCAGCTGTACCTTGATGGGTCCGTTGGCCTTTCCTGTTACTTTCAAAGGTACGTTGCATAAGACCCCGTTCTCATTTGCGGTTAGCTCGCTCTGTGCCATCTCAACACTCACATCCGAAGCCGTGTTGAAATCATCCTTGTCCGAGCACGCCGTAAGGGTCAGCAACCCTAGCGAGAGTACAAATATCTTAGTATATTTCATATTTTTTACTTTTGAATTTTATATATTAATATCCGGGATTCTGCTGTCCGTTCATCTGCGGATTTGTGTTCATCTCCTCTACCGGAATGGGGAACAAATAACGATAATCACTTGCGCCATATGTGGTCTGAAGGCTCGTTGGAACGAGAATTGAGGGGGTATTCTCGAATTCTGCAGTATAGTTGGCTGTCCTTTGGAATCCCATTTTCCAGCGACGTAGGTCACTGATGCGGAAGCCCTCACCGATAAGTTCCTTGCATCTCTCTTCCTTAACAGCGTTTAACAACGACTGACCGGAAATATCCTGATGAACATATCCCTCGATGCGGGCTGTTCGAAGTGCATTTAAAGCTGCATTAGCTTTACCCGTTTCGGTGCCACTCGCACCCGCTTCAGCTATAATGAGATACATCTCGCTCAAACGGAATGGTTTTGGCTTGTTCCTGAACTCATTCGATGAGCCGGCATTGAATTCCGGATTACCTGGGAATTTCACGAATGTGGGCACAAGCACTTTGTTACCTTCGGTGTTAAGTTCGTTGGATTCAAAGAAAGAAATGTAGCGAATGTCATTGATTTCATCATATAATGCCAACACAGAAGAAGTGGGGACATAGTCGAATGTACCCTCGTTGTTGGAAAGCCATACACTCCCTGTGTTCGGAACTGAGCCGTACTGGTCAAGATTTCCGAAAGGAACAAATATAAGTTCTTTTCCGGAATCAGTAACCCACATGTTCAGATACTCGTCAGGGTCACTGAGTTCGAAGGGACCCGCGATAACCTTCTCTGCCTTGTCGATGGCGGTAGCCCAATCGCCCTTGAGAAGAGCGAGACGAGCCTGGAGTGCCATCACGGAGTAGGTGCTTAGATAGGCAGCGTTGGGCGCAAGATTTACATTCGCTCCTTTAAGTCCTGATTTTTCAAAAGCATCAAGATCGGAATATGCATTGTTGAGGTCATCTTCAATCAGTGCATAGACTTCAGCAAGAGTAGCGCGACCCTTATAGGCTGAATATTCGCCTGTTGGTTCATATGTTGTAACAAGTGGCACACCGCTTGCCGGTGTATTCGGATCGATGATCGTATAGGAGTTGCAATACTTCTCAGTCAATGAATAATAAAAGAAGGCTCTTGCCCAAAGGCTTTCGCCTCGATATCTGCGCATCTCCATCTTTTGATCATCCGAGAAAGAGGGATTTGCAAGCAATGCCTCAAGTCTGGGTAGAAAGTAGTTAACATTGGCGATGCCGTTATAGGGGGATGACCAGAAAGGCTGAAGATCTTTATCACCGGAATTTAGATTGCCGATGCTGATGGTTCCCATTCTGTTGCCATTAGCAAGAGTTCCGATGAAGAGGTCTGCCTGAATATCGGGATATGTTATGGTACTTCCGGCCGTAAGCGAACGAATTTTATTATAGATGCCGTTCCTGAACTTCAGGGCATCTTTCTCAGATTCGATAGCAGTCTCATCGCTAATGGAACCTATGGGCAATTCGTTCATGCTGCATGAAGAGAGAAGTGTCCCGACCATGAATATGCTTAAAAATATTTTTTTCATAATGCGATTATTCTATTGTGTTTAGAATGTTACTTCAACACCGAGCTCATACTGGCGGGTGTTCGGATATGCAAACTGATACATGTTGGTTGACGGTTCTGGGTCAAATCCGGTATATTTCGTAACAGTCCATAGGTTTCTTCCTGTGAAATGAAAGGTGACATTATCAAGATGAGCAGCACTCATCCATTTTTTTGGAAGAGAATATGTAAGTGTCAGGTTTTTAAGGCGCATGAAGGATGCGTCTTCAATCAGTCGGTCATCAAACTGGATGGACTCTGTCGGACCGGGGTGCATTGTGACATCACCCGGTTTTGTCCACACATCGAGCATGTCGACAGTCTGGTTAACAACCTGACCCTGATTGGCATTGTTCATGAAGTATGCATCATTGTTCATCATGTATTTGTCGGCTGCCCATACGAAATCAACCTGAAGACCGAGTCCTTTCCAACGTAGATTTGTACCAAAACCGCCGTTCCAGGGAGCATAAAGGCTCTTGCCAGTCATCACGGCGTCTCTCTCCTCGTTATAAACCTTTGTAACGTTGTCGTTCTTGTCAAGCCACATCTGCTTGCCGTCGCGCGGGTCAACTCCGAGATATCTTACTGCATAGTATTCGCCGGCGGAATGTCCTACCTGATAGCGAGTACCTGTCGAGCCTAGGGTATAGTAGTCACGACCGCTGAAAAGCTCAGTAATCTCGTTCTTATTATAATTGAAGTTTGCGCGAACTCCCCAGTACCAGTCCTTTGTGCGGATTATGTCAGCATTAAGAGTGAGATCCACACCGGTATTTGTCATTGACCCGATGTTGCCGGCTCCTGTCTCGAATCCTGTTGTGAAACTCCAAGGAATGTCCATAAGCATGTTGGTTGTCGTCTTTTTGTAGAAATCAACATCACCGCTCAGGATATTGAGAACTTTGAAATGTATACCAACATCAAATGATTTTACGGTTTCCCATGACAAATCGGGAGAAGCGGGTTGTGCGAGACCCCAGGAGGTCTGTCCCGCACCGTAACCGTTGGTATATGGACCGACTAAACCGAAATAAGCATAGTTGTCAATACCGGCTGAGTTACCGGTCGTACCATAGCTTATGCGGACATTGAGTTCATTCAACCAGTCAACGGGTTGCAGGAACTTCTCATTCTTGGCGTTCCACATTCCACCCACAGAGAAGAAATTGGACCACCTGTGACCGGGAGCGAACTTGGAGCTGCCATCGCGACGGTATGTGGCCTCAAAGAAATAGCGGTTGTCAAAATCATAATTGAGTTTGAAGAACCATGAGTTGAACACAATGTTGCTCATACTTTGTGAAAGGTCACCCGGGGTAATGGTGATTCCCTGTTGAAGAAGCATCTGACGCTTGTCTGTAAATCCTTGGATATAAGCTGAGAAATCGTTACTGCGGGTTATAATCGATTCTTGACCTGCCAGAACAGTAAAATTATTCTTTTCAGCTACATTGAAGATATATTCTGCTGTATTGGTATATGTGAAGGAATAATATCTTGTGAAGCTCTGTTGATTGGCTCCGGTGTTAATATCGCCGACTGCGGCATTACCCACCCGGTCGCCCATGGGAGTTATATAAGATTCATAGGGCAACGTGAGCCAGTTAATGCGTGCATCATAAGCATCAACAGCCTGTTGTGCGCGAAGCGTCAGCCCTTCGATTGGGTTAATCTGCTCGTAAAGGTTTGCGTTGGCTGTAACACGTGAACGGTTACGGTTCCAAATGCTTGCCTGAAAATCTTGCGAGTATGGTTTATTGACGGAATAATGCATACGTGCAGCTCTCTCTCCATACACAATATTACCATTATCATCAATGTGATAATAATAAGGAGAATCATAGGGAAGAAGGGTACGCGCCTGCACCATAGGGTTGTTAAGACTTACTCCGTCAGTTGTAACCGCAGATGAGGTAGTCTCATATTTGGTATAGCCAAGATTGGTCTGCAACCCTACGCGGAGCCAGTTGTTAACTTTCACATTGAGAGCTGCCTTCAAAGTTTCGCGGCGCATATTGGAATGTTTCACGATACCTTCCTGATTGAAGTGGTTAAGAGAGATGTAATAATTGATTTTTTCCGAACCTCCTCTTAATGACGCGTCAACCGAATATGTCGGAGCCGCTGAACGGAAATTCTCGTCTCTCCAGTTCGTGGAAATGCCGTATTTATCAACAAGGTTGCGAACTTCGTCAGTGACGGGAACACCAATTTTATCTCGGAATTCGATATATTGTTGAGAATTCATCATCTCGACACCGTCTTCAACCATCTGCGACCAACCATAATTGGCGCGGATAGATACTTTGGGAGCATCACCCATGGCACCTTTTTTGGAAGTAATCACGATGACTCCGTTAGCGGCACGGGATCCGTAAATTGCAACGGATGCAGCATCCTTAAGCACAGTGATGTTCTGAATGTCATTAGGGTTAAGGGTAGTAAACATGGTGGAGGTGATTGGAGCACCGTCAAGAATATATAGAGG
>DAWBVG010000592.1:0-1889 GCA_052279865.1 Muribaculaceae bacterium | reverse complement strand
GTATATTTGGCCTGAGGATATTTGATGAAGTCATACTGATAGTCACAACCTTTAGCATCATGAGTGTTGCCGGTGCGCACGTCTTGCAGTTTCACTGCCGCACCTATATCACCTGCTTCGAGAGCATCTATAGGATTGCGGAGCTGGCCACATACTGTAAATATCTGTGCAAGACGCTCTTTACCTCCTCGAGATACGTTTTCAAGATCTTCACCCGCTTTCAATGTGCCGCTCATAACCTTGAAGTAGGAAACCTCTCCGATATGGGGCTCTACGGAAGTCTTGAAGAAGAATACTGAAAGAGGACCGTTTGCATCGGGTTTAACCTCTTCGCCTGTAATGGTCTCGGGCGCCGGCATGTCGCTTACGAAGGGACATACATTGCCGAGGAATTCCATCAGACGGCGAACGCCCATATCCTTGGCTGCGCTGAGAACGACAACGGGATAGATTGAGCGGTCGATAAGTCCCTTGCGGATACCTTCGCGCATCTCGTCCTCTGTGAGACTTCCCTGTTCGAAGAATTTCTCCATGAGGGTTTCATCGTTTTCCGCTGCTGCTTCAACGAGTATCTGATTGAGTTCACGTGCTTTTTCAAGCTGATCTTCGGGGATTTCAGAGATTGTGGGTGTGCCGCCATCAGGTCCCCACTCATATTTCTTCATAAGAAGAACGTCGATCATAGAGTGGAAATTGGGTCCCGACTCGAGAGGATACTGGATTTGAACTACACGCGGACCGAAATGTTCGCGCATCTGCTCCATAACGTTGTCAAAATCAGCTTTCTCTCCGTCCATCTGATTCAGACCGAAGATCACCGGTTTTTTGAGTTTGGCAGTGGTGCGGAAGATATTTTCAGTTCCCACTTCCACGCCATATTGAGCGTCAACAAGTATAAGACCCATATCGCACACTCCGAGTGCGGTATATGCATTGCCTACGAAATCGTCAGCTCCTGGGCAGTCGATAATATTGAGTTTCTTGCCATTGAATTCGGCATTGAAAACTGTTGAGAATACTGAATATCCATACTCTTTTTCTACAGGAAAATAGTCGGATACTGTGTTTTTCGCTTCAACTGTGCCGCGACGTTTTATAACTCCACACTCGAAGATCATAGATTCAGCGAGTGTGGTTTTTCCGGAGCCCTTTGATCCAAGCAGGGCGATGTTTTTGATTTCGTTGGTTTTATAAATCTTCATTGATACAAGATTTTAATAGTTACAAGAATTTCGTTGTCTATTGAGGGGAGAGGATTGCTCCTGTGTTGCAAAAGCGAGCGCAATTTAGTAAAAAATGTGGAAAAAGGAGAAGAAATAAGAATGTTGTGTAACATATTTCCATAAAACATTATTAACTTTGCGAGGTGAAACAATCGTGTTATAAAGAAGATATGGCGATGAAAGAGGCAAGGGGTGGGCTATATGTGCATGTAGCTTTATGCAGAAGCAAGTGTATTTATTGCGATTTTTATAGCGAGGTGTGTAAACCAGACACAGACTGGAAGCGATATGTCACCGCACTCTTGAATGAATTTAAGTCGAGGAGTGCGGAGCTCGCAGGAATGAATGAGATTACAATATATATAGGTGGAGGCACTCCATCTCTTCTCCCTTCGGATTTATTGACTGAGCTAATAGCCGGTATAAGGAAAATTTCTTTTGATAATGTGGATTCATTGAAGATAATAGAAACCACAATGGAGGTTAATCCGGATGATGTCTCAGCTGATAAGGCTATAATGTGGAAAAACGCCGGAGTGGATAGGGTAAGTATGGGTGTTCAGAGTCTTAATGATTATGAATTGCGAAGGATCGGGAGGAGACATAATGCCCTTGCCGCGCAAAATGCCTATAAGGTGCTTGCAGATATTTTTGATAATGTCAGTC
>DAWBVG010000591.1:0-9565 GCA_052279865.1 Muribaculaceae bacterium | reverse complement strand
GCGATAGTCATAGCTTACGAGTGCTTTAGCCTCAAGACCCTGGAGGGCGGGAACGTAGGCACCGAAATCAAAATTAAGGTAAGCCGATGATTCAAAAGTTTTCTGACGGTATTTGCGGTGACCGCTGATGTCGGATGTCATCATTGCCACGGTGTTCTGCTCGAGGTCAAGACCTTCATAGTTGAGCATAGTGTTTGCCGGATCGGCATACGCGGGGAAGAGCACACCCTGTTTCCAATAGTTACGTATGATATCTACCGAAGAATTGTAAGGTGTGTTGCGGGAATCAGCCATGCCGGCAAGGTTGGCATAGAACTTAAGACCCTTCACGATTTCTGTCGTTACATTCGCACGAAGGTTGAATTTGTCATAGTTCAGGTCGCGGCTTTTGAAGATACCTTCCTGATAGAAATATCCGAAGCTCACGTAGAACTGCGTGCGGTCGTTACCGCCGGAGATGCTGACATCATGCTGAGTCTGAGGAGCGGTCTTGGAGAAAACAAGATCGTTCCAGTCGGATACGCGGCGGGTGCCGTTGGCGAGAGCCGCGAAATCTGCCTCGCTGAAGCCTACGGAACCTCCGTTGATGTTGTTCCATTTCTGCTCGTTGTAGATTGTCATTGCATCATATGCGCTGGCAAGCTGCGGCATTTTGTTGGGTTTCTGGATGGTATATGATCCGCTGTAGGAGACGTTGACCTTTCCGGTTGAGCCCCCTTTGGTTGTGACAAGGAGTACACCGTTGGCGGCACGCACACCATAGATGGCTGCGGATGCATCTTTAAGCACGGATACGTCCTGGATGTCGTTTGCGTTCAGACGCTGGAAGTCTTCGACAGTGCGGGGAACTCCGTCAATAACCACAAGCGGCGCACCAAGACCGCGGATGTCCATGCTGTTGGAGTATGTACCGGGCTCGGAGCTCTTCTGCCATACGCGCAAGCCCGGCACACGTCCGGTGAGCATGTTCTGCGGGTTCTCGCTTTTTGTCTTGATCATCTCGTCGCCCTTGACACTTGCAACCGCACCTGTCACGGATCCGCGACGCTGTGTGCCGTAACCTACCACGATAACCTCGTCCATAAGTTTGGTGTCGGCAGACATTACAATGTTGAGCTTAGTTCTTCCGTTAAGCTTCTCTTCGATCGGATTGTATCCAACGTAAGAAAATACCAGCACGGCGTTTGAAGGCACTTTCAATGTGAAGTTACCATCTATGTCGGTTGAGGCTCCGATTGTGGAACCCTTTACCATAACTGTTGCCCCTATCAGGGGTTCGTTCTGTTCATCTGTCACTTGACCTGTCACGGTGACTGTGCTTTGCGCAAAGACACCGGATGGGGAAATGACTGTCATTAACGCGATCGCCAGAACGGCTATAAATCGCGTAAGACTGCCTGGAGTCTTCATAGTTGTCATGATGTTATTGTTATTTTGTTAGTTGATATTCTGCAAGGGAGGCATACTCGGCTGCAAAAGCGAATGTGAACATCGCCTCCATGTTGTTTCTACCTCTGTCAGGATTCCATCCCACAAGGAGGTTGGGAGGAAGCATGTGGTTGTAAAGGAAGTTGGAATATGCATAATCGAGATTTGCCTGGAAAGCCTCGGCATATTCTCCGGCTTTGGAATAAACCGGAGTCGCATCGGCATAACTTCTCTGGAGCACATTGTTGAACCAATTGTTGAAACCGGTTATGTCGAATGTGTAGCATCCTTCCTTTCCTGATGCGGGAGTTGCAAAAAAGCTGAAACTCTTGTCGCAAAGGCTGCGTAGATCTGTCAGATAGCGGGAATCGGACGTAGCACCGTAAAGGGCTGCGGCACCGGAAATCATCGAACCGGTGTTGTAGGAATATTCCGTTCCCGTACGGTCGCGCAGGTGCACGTATGCACGGTAAGTCTCACCGTTCACGGTCTCGTATCTTACTTTGCCGCCATTGTCGTCTCCACCCATCATGTCGGAGAAGATTCCGGTGGAAGGATTAAGGAGGTGTGACATCTGGTAGTCGTAGACAGCGGCAGCCATCTCAAGATAGTAATCCTTCTTAGCCTTGGTTGCCTTTGACCTGGAGTTATCGGCGTTGATTATTCCGTAAGTGATCTGATCAGACTTCCCTTTATATAGTTCCGCGAGTTTGACAAGAGGCGCTACAATCGGACCGTTCGAGCATGAATGCTTGGTCACATATCCCGGACCCCATGTTATGCCTCCGTGTTGTTTTCCGTTTTCATCCAGAGTGCAGTCCCATCCATCGAGCACATAGGCTGTCAGATATTCCGCCTTCTGAAGGTATGAGTCCTCTCCGGTAGCTTCGTATGCCTCGATGAGTTCTCTGACGATCCACATCTGGTCGTCGTAAACATTCAGGACGCCATCAACCTGCGCTGCTCCCTTGCCGCTTCCACGGTTCACACCATATACAGTCCATGTGTTGGTACCTGTATAAGAAGTCAAAGTGTATGTTCCGGCATAGAATTCGAGATTCTCCACGAGATTCGAGAGAAGGCTTGAATAGCGAGTGAAATGCTCATCATAGAGAGATGGCTTTCCGGCTACTTTCTGAGCCTTGAGACTTTTGAGCACGGAATTTACAGCCTCGATCGAGGAGGTGTACATCCACACGCTGCCGAGCTCCCCCGACTTCTGATCGTTATAAGGGTTGTAATATCTTGACATCGCCATGTTTGCGCCATCGAAATAATTCTCAACGGCAGCATCGATTATCTCTATCGCGCGGCGCGTATTGACCAGCGAGATCTCATCGGGAGTGCCGGCGGGAGCCTCCGGCTCAGAGTTTCCTGAGCCGGGCTCGTCGCTTTTGCATGCCGCTGGCATGAATGTGAGCGCACATCCGGCGGCTACGAATATCCCGTATTTAAGAATATTTGAAAATCGCATCTTAACAGCCTGTTAGTTGATGTTGATTGAATAGAAGAGGAGTTTGTTCTCATCTCCGTTTGCTTCCCCTTTGTAGACACCGATCGTGATCATCACGTCCTTGCCGTTGAATTCGGAAAGGTCATACACGAAATCGCAGTATCCTGCCGGGTTGTTGGCATCACCTCCCTCGTGCATGAACTTCCAGCATCCATCGGCTGCAGCCTCTGCAAAATTGGCAGTGTTGCTTACCGGAGAAAGATGTTTCACGGTGCCATCGTTAGTGATTGCCGTTATCTTGAAGAATGTGGCATTTGTGGAGCTGAAGGTGCGGGTCTTGAGCGTGAACTTGTTGTGACCCGGTGCAATTGAGAACTTAGAATAGAAATAAGATTCAGGAACCTTTGTGCTGACATCCTGACCGCCACGGGTCTTGATGAGGTATCCCTCGCTGGGGAACACTTCGGGGTCTTTGGTCAAGGGCATGAAGCTCCATTCAGCAGCTACATGATGCACTGGTATCCATGAACGATAAGCCTCGAAATAATTGTCGCGATTACCGCTGATCGGGCTGATACCGGTGAATGTGCTTGTCTGGTTAGGCATAGTGGAGCGAACCATCTCGAGAGTCATCTTCCATCCCTCAAGACCGGGAACTTCCGTTCCGGGCAGCCATGCCCAAAGGCTTGAGATCGGTTCGGCTGTAAAGGCGATGCGACGGATAACGAACTGTTTCCAGTAGTCTCCCTTCTCCGCACGGAATGTTCCGATTGCGATGATCACCTCTTTGCCGATATAGTCGCTCAGGTCAGTAACGATCTGCTGATAGTTTTCGGAAGCCAGTGTGCGGACACCGCCGATAAGGTGAGCCTTGGGATCTGCCTCGCTGAGGTCAACCACCTGAACGCCGAAATAAGCCGGAGCATCAGAAGAAGCACTGTGAGTGCGCGATTCGAGAGTCATCAGATAGTTGTCGGAAGTAATGAGTTTCGAACCATACACATATGAATCGAACATCTCCATATCTACCGGATTGTTGCGCTGATCGTCAGAAGAATTGCGGATACGGAGGGTAGTTCCTTCGTTCTGCTCTTCGTAGTCACCTACGAAGTCGAGTGTACACATATAGTTGCAAGCCCAGTCCCAATGAGGATAATTCTCTGCATTGCGACCTCCACGATACTCGTTATAGTACCATTTCTGAGCTTCGGCGAGTTGATACTTGGTTTTTCCGCGGAGCACTTCCTCTGCACCCATCGTGGCATCGATCGTAACAACACCCTCTTCTCCGAATAAATCGGCACCCACGTTCTTGGTGACGTCTTTGTATCCGGGATAAGAGATTGTAACAACATAATCCTTAACTGTAAGGTTGCGGAGTTCGAATTCACCCTGCGCATTTGTCTCCGTAACCTGGAAATCGCTCACTTTGACTGTGGCTCCGGCAAGCGGAGCATTGTTTTTGGCAGCATCGTAAACCACACCTTTGATCATGGCGTTGGCATATACAAGTTCAACGTTCACTGAAGCCTTGGCATCGGCGAATTTTTTCGCAACCACCGTAACGGCGGCTGTCTCATAACCTTCCCTTTCAAACACGATGATGCCTGAAGTCATGGGCACATTTGAAAGAGAATACTCTCCCGAGGTATTTGTGGTGGTGGATATGCCGTTGGCAGGCATCGATACATTAACACCGGAAACAGGACGCGCCTGCTCGTCTGTCACAACTCCGGAAACCGTGCCAAGTCCTACAGGACCTTCCTCATCTCCATCTTTGCTACATGATGTAGCCGAGAAAGCCATACAGCCTGTCAAGACCGCGAGACCGACACTCTTAAGAAGTTTAGATAAATTCATGATAATTAGTTATTATATTTGGTATTATTCTTTTGTCCTATAATAAGCCCTGACAACCTGTTTTTACCTTAAAATTTTCTACCTGTCAAAAAACCTTATCTCTAAACCAATACTAACCTAACCTTAAATTTTTCACCTGTTGCACGACCGATCAAATCAATCATGCAAAATATCTTGACTTATGTTAAATCACCTCAACATCTGTTAAAATTCATAACGCAAAATAAATGGCAAAAAGTCTTGATATTGTAATCGAGTCGCGCCAAATATGTATGCATATTAATGTGTATACAGATTTGGCAGAAGTGGAAACATTCTGTAGAATCCTGTAAAATAGAAAGAAGAGTGGTCACGAATGCATACAAACATTCGAGAACCACTCTGTCTTGAATAATTATCGGTTGATACGATCATTAAGCATCTTTATGAAGTAGCCTCCCACTACTGCCCTCGCCTGGAAGCCACGCTGGTCGGCACGGTCGGTATAAACCCAGTCGCTCATTGGAACGCGATGGCGCGTCTCGTTCATGAATTTATGAACCGGCACTATGAACTTCTCAAAAGTAGCTTTGTCGGGAGCCATAGTCGCTGTCCACATGATCCAGTCTGTTTTGGTATATGTCTCACGGTTGTCAAGAGGAAGACCATATGTATTCTGCTTCTTGAGGTAATATGGAATCTCTTTTTCCATTATGCCGTCGGGGAAGATGTCAAGACCAAGCATTTTGTCCCAGACAAGATTATATTTCTGGCTCCATGTGCCGGGCTTGTCGAAGGTAAGGCGATAATGATCTCCATCGTCAGCCATCTTCTCCCATTCCGCAGCCATCTCTTTAGCTTTGGCAAAATATTTTTCCGCAACCTGTTTCTTGCCGAGCATCTCCGCCAGACGCGCATAGGAAGCTACGCCGAGAATAGCCTTGATTGAAAGGTTGGCATTATGAGCGAAATGACCGGCAAAGTCATCAGTGCAAAGCTGGTTCTCGGGATCAAGTCCATACTGGGCAAGATATTCAGCCCAGGTAGAGAGGACATTCCAGTGACGGGCGGCATACTCTGCGTTCCCCTCTACCTTTGCAAGAGCGGCAGCGAGGATGAGCATGTTGCCGGATTCCTCCACAGGCATGTCGCCCCCATATGTCTGACCGTTAGCAAGAGGATAAGTGCCCACATCATGCGCGGCAAAAGGTTTCGTCCATTTTCCGCTCTCGGAATAATAGAGGATGTGATTCATCAATCCTTTCACCAGCTCAGGATTATAAAGGAGGAACATCGGAGCAGAAGGATAAGTGATGTCGACGGTTCCTATCGAGCCGTTGCTGAAGTTCTCTTTGGAGAGCCAGAGGATGTCGCCCTGCGGCGACTCCACAAGCTTATGGGCGGCGATTGCCTGACGATAAGCAAGCGCGCACAGCTCTGCATATGCCTCTCCGCCGGCAGCCTCAGCCTCAGCCATCATCGTGCGGTCAAACTCAGCTGTCTTCTTCATGAGAGAGGAATAATCGGCAGCGGCTGATTTAAGCTGGTCAATTATAGTGGAATCATTGTTGCGGTTCCAGTAGGGGCGCAGATTCGTGCCGAAATACTGGATAGAGAACTTGTCATCGTAACCAACCATCAGATAACCGGATGCAGACTCGCACTTACCTTTGCTCACAGTCATGCCGACCTCTTTGCCGGGCTGAGAAAGGTTTATCTTCTTACCTTTCACAAAAGACTTACGCGCGGATTTGGAGTCACCAAACCAGGGCGCAACATCCGAATCAGAAGCGAGATAGAATGTTCCCCAGTCGATGCGAAGGTCGTCGCCGCTCTTGGCAAGGATCTCCTGTTTTACACTCGAAACCGTCACTGCCGTAATGCCGTTTTCCCTGACAATTCCGGAAACCGAATTCTGAGTGATATTGTCTATCGCCCATTCGCGTCCTGCTTCGAAATAAAATTTTATGTCATGCTTCTTTCCGTCAGCACTCTTCACATCATAGGTGATATAATTGACCGGACGGCTCAGCAATTCGAGATTGTCAAGAAACGCGGGAGCCGTGAATGTCAGGTCAAGTTTCACCGGACCACACGTAAAGCTGTAGAGCGTATTCATAGGAAGAACCTCGGTTGCAGTCTGCACCGCCTCATTGAGGAAATAGCTCGAAGGTTTATCCTCGATATCCAGACCGAAATCAAGGAATGCAAGACCACCTCGGTCGCGACACCATGCCGCTATCAGGTTCTTTCCGGGCTTAAGGGTCTTGCGGACATTCTCGGGGAGGAGAAGGCGCACATTCTTATGACACTGGTTGCCCGTATCCACAACCTTTATTCCGTTGATATATATGATGACATCATCATCGTGCGAATAATTAAGATAAACCGGTTTATTTCCAATGCCTGAAGGTATGGAAACCTCGCGTCTTACCCATATCTCCGGGGTGTTCCAAAGAGTTTTGGCAAGCTGCTCCTGCGGTATCGAGCCGAATGCCCCCTTAGCCGATTTCCAGCCTGATGCATTGAATCCGGGTTTATACCAATCTCCGGAAGGCTGCTCTGTTGTATAGTCACCCTCCCAGAGCTCTCCGGCTGCGGTAGGCACTAAAGAAGACAGCACCGGTACCTCCTTACCCATAAAACGGTAAGGCACCCCGTCAACACTCAGGACTCCGATAAGGGGATATTCCGCACCGGTCCAGTGACGGGTCACATCATCATACAGTCTGTCGGTCGTTGACCAACAGCTCGTGTAGGGATCAACCGTAATAAGAGGAGTAGCCGGGGCACGCAAGGCTGCCGAAGAACCTGCCGCCACACTGGCTGCGAGAGAGAGCGAGACAAGAAGTTGTTTCATGATTCAGTTATTAGTTTTAGTTTCTTCAACTTTCCGCTTGCGAAAGTTGAGTAAATTATTCACACCGCAAAAATAAGAAGAGATATACTCAACTCAGTATTCTATTGCGACAGAAATATATTCATTCAGGATATTGGTCAAAATAGAGACATTTTTGGCACAACACACTACATTTTTAACTATCTCCATATATCAGGCAATTTCTTTTTTTATTACCTTTGCACCATAATCATGCACAGACAAAATAATTTAAAGTGCAGCTAACCTTAGAAGATATATCAATCATGAACTTCCTCATAAAACATTTCCCTCTTAAAAAATTCATACTGACTTTCGCATTTATATTCGCATTGGCAATTCAGCCGGTGTTCTCCTACAACATGCGACAGTCTTCAAACATAGACGGGCTTTCTAACAGCGCCATTCTTTCGCTATGCCGCGACGACAATGGTTTCTTATGGATCGGCACTTGTGACGGTGTCAATATCGCCGATGGCACTTCAATCAATCCCTTCACGTCTATATTTCCGGGACAACCATTATCGGGAAATATCATAGAAGCCATATTCAACGGTGGGAACGGAATAATGTGCGTCCTTACAAACCACGGTCTTGACATTGTTGACTGCAACAAACGCACGGTGAGCACTTTCCCTCAGTTTGGCGGACAGGAACTTATGTGCGTGAATGAAACCGGCGCCCTTTTCTTGCTTGCCGAAGACTCCGGTGTGTTTTACCACGATCCCAAAACCTCTTCTGATTTTGTAAAGGCAGGCAAGATAGACATTCCATTCGACCGCGTAAAGCGCATAACCATGAAAAACAATTCCCTTTGGATTGTTTCCGACAGCGGCATCTATTCCTACGATATTGCAACCACTTCCAAAGGCGTCAAAACGCTGTCAGGGAAAATGCGTCCCGTGAACAAGACGGAGATATTATTCGCAAAAATTCAAGGCAAGAAGATTTTTATAATTGATAAGGATGGTGTGATATGCGAAATAACAGAAACCGGGGCAACCCGCAGGATTGCCGACATATCATCGGAAATTAAAAAAAGAGGTCGGGTATCAGATCTTGTAAATGATCGCCCCGGAATTTTCTTTATATCTTTCAGCACAGACGGGGTGATAAGGGTCGATACGAACGGCAGCAGTCAATTTCAGGCGATAGATCTCAATCCTCAGGTCGGAGTCTTTTGTCTGGAGCAGTCCGCCGACCAAAATGTGATCTGGATAGGCTCTGACTGTCAAGGACTTTATACATATTGGGATGATTCCTACAGCATCCGGTCATTCGATTTTAATTCATTCGGCAATAAAATTTCCCACCCCATACGAACCATATACGTTGACACTTACAATAACCTATGGCTCGGCACAAAAGGTGACGGAATTCTAAAAGTGGCGGATTTCAATGAGTTAGACCCGGCAGGATCAATAGCAAAGGGGACGCTGTTTACATCTTCCAACAGCGATCTGCAACACAATTCCGTATTTGCATTAGGAGAAAGTAACCGACCGATAATGTGGATAGGCACAGAAGAAGGTCTTAATTATTATAACTATAAGGAAGGAAAAATATACAAAGCAAATCCAGATCCTCAGATAAGATTCATTCATGGTGTGCTCGAAACAAACGATTCCACAATATGGATGTGCACGCTCGGGCAAGGGGTGGCAAAAGCCAGCATAGCAGGAGACCGGGAACATCCCCGACTCTATGACATAAAGAAGTATACCCTCGACAACGGAGCGTATTCCTCAAATCAATTCTTCTCAATCGTAACAGACAAGGATGGGAATATATTCTTCTGCAACAGAGGGAAAGGGATGTATGAAGTCAAAGACGGTAAGCTCCGTCTTATCCCGTTCAAAACTGATTTCGGAACAAACGGTGTGAAAGACATATTCGATGCATTTAAGGATGGTTCCACATTTTGGCTCGGCACCGGAAGCGGACTGGTGAAGTCTTCGCCTGACGGA
>DAWBVG010000590.1:0-5413 GCA_052279865.1 Muribaculaceae bacterium | reverse complement strand
GATGTGTATAAGAGACAGCTCTTCTCCGATGCCGTCGATGTTCATCATGCGCCGAGCGCAGAAATGCTCTATTCTTCCTGTGATCTGAGGGCGACATCCGTATTTGTTGGGACAGCACCACGCCGCTTCTCCAAATATTCGCTGGAGAGGGGTGCCACAGACCGGACAATTCCTCACGAACGTGATTTTCTTGGCATCCGCAGGTCGCAATGATTTTTCAACCCCCGTGATCTGAGGGATTATTTCTCCCGCTTTTTCCACATAAAGTGAATCACCGTCATGAATGTCCAGCTCCTGCATTATGTCATCGTTATGCAGCGATGCACGCTTTACAATGGTTCCCGAAAGTTGCACCGGCTCGAGATTTGCCACGGGTGTGACAATCCCCATTCGCCCCGTTTCAAATGAAACGAAACGCAAAGGTGTGCAGGCTCTTTCAGGATTGAATTTGAAGGCAACCGCCCATCGCGGAGATTTCGCCGTGAATCCGAGATTCAGTTGCTGACGCAAGGAATTCACTTTAAAGACAAGACCGTCTGTGGCGACGGGAAGTTCTTTTCGGTGTTCATCCCAATATTCGATGTATTTGTCAACATCTTCGAGAGTATGCATTTTTGCCATCGCCTTTGAGACCTTGAATCCCCAGTGTTCGGCGGCAAGCATGTTGTCGTAATGGTTGTCGGCAGGGAGATTGTCGCTGAGAAGATAATAGAATCTTGCGTCAAGATGTCTTCGTGCAACTTCCTTGGGATCCTGCATCTTCAGCGTGCCGGAAGCCGCATTGCGTGGATTGGCAAACAATGGCTCCTCATTGTAGGCGCGTTCGGCGTTGAGTTTTTCGAACACTTCCCACGGCATAAGAATCTCGCCCCTTATTTCAAATTCTTCGGGCCAGTCTCCCGGAAGGAGCTGGAGAGGAATGCTTCTAATCGTGCGCACATTGGCGGTCACATCGTCACCCTGAGTGCCATCGCCGCGTGTCACGGCTCTTACGAGTCTGCCGTTGCGATAAGTGATTGATATGGAGGTGCCGTCGAATTTCATTTCACCCACAATGCTGAAATCCTCACCTTCGAGAGATTTCTTCATGCGATTGAACCAATCGTCGACTTCTTCAATGGAATACGTATTCGACAAAGACATCATCGGACGCTCGTGAATCACGTGTTCGAATCCTTTCGTAAGGTCAGATCCTACGCGCTGAGTCGGTGAATCCGGATCTGAGAATTCTGGATATTCTTTCTCCAGCGCTTCGAGTTCCTTAAGAAGCATATCGAAATCCTTATCGGAAATTTCGGGAGAATTCAGCACATAATAATTGTGGTTGTGCCTATTGATCTCAGTGCGTAACTGATCTATTCTGTCTTTAGGATTCATGGATAAAAGGGTATTTTATATTCCATAAAAAGAGAGCCTGCGGCGGCATTGAAGTGCCGGCAGAACATCTGTCGCGGGCATCGATAATATCTTGAAAGGCGGAGGGAGCAAGTTTTCCTCTTCCAACATCCACCAAAGTGCCAACCACGGCTCTAACCATATTCCTGAGAAACCTGTCGGCGCGGATGGTAAAGACTATACCGTTTGTGCCGTAAGCGTTTTCCCAGATCTCCCATCGTGCTTCACGCAGATCGCATATGTTTGTTTTGGCATCTGAATGAAGTTTCGCGAAAGAGGTGAAATCTTTTGTTTTTTTCAACAATGCAGCTGCCTCATTCATTGCCTCCACGTTGAGCAAGGAGGGGGAATGCCAGGAGAAAGGAGCGAGAAACGGAGATTTCTCAAAAGTAACAAAATACTTATATTCCCTCTCCGTTGCATCGAATCTGGCATGCGCCTCATCATGTGTGGCTATCAGATCTTCCAAAGCGATATCCGCACCGCAAAGACGATTTAAAGAAAGGAGGAATCTGTTTTTATCTTCAATAGGGGAGGCGTCGAAATGCGCATACATCACGCGGGCATTGACACCGGTATCGGTGCGACCGGCACCGGTGATAGGAGTGTCACAACGCAAAACAGTAGAGAGTGCAGTCTCAATTGTAGACTGCACGCTCACTGCATTAGGTTGTGACTGCCAGCCGTGAAACGGCTTTCCATTATATGATAATTTCAAAAAATATCTCATCAATCACGTTCGAGATATGTGATGCCGTAGAGACCCGAGCGATAGTTGTTCAAGAACTGACGTCCCTCCTCAGGGGTGATTACGCCTTTCTTCATTGAAGCCGTTACCCAAGCCTCCAGATTGCGGACAAGTTTCTTCGGATTGTATTCTACATAATCAAGCACGTCGGCTACTGCCTCTCCATCGATTATCTGTGCAATCTCATACCCATCTTTTGTAAGGGAGATATGCACGGCATTCGTGTCTCCAAAAAGATTATGGAGGTCACCGAGGATTTCCTGATATGCCCCGACCAGGAAGACTCCGAGATAGTAAGGATCATTTCCTTTCAGCTCATGCACGGGGAGGGAGTATGCGGTGCCTTGGGGCGAAACGAAGTGGGCGATCTTGCCATCCGAATCGCAGGTTACATCCTGGATTGTGCAGTCGCGAGTGGGTTTCTCATCAAGTCTTGTGATTGGCATGATGGGGAACATCTGGTCAATTGCCCATGAGTCGGGAAGCGACTGGAAGAGGGAGAAATTGCAAAAATATTTTTCAGGAAGCATTCTTGCAACCTTGCGAAGTTCTTCCGGTGGATGCTTCATGGAACGCGTCATGTCTCTCACATCGCGAGCTACCGACCAGAACAGTTTTTCAATCTGAGCGCGAGAACGGAGCGACAGGAGTCCGAGACTGAAACGTTCAAGAGCCTCTTCACGAATCTGGAGGGCATCGTGCCAGTCTTCAAACACGCTTTGAGGATCTATTTTATCCCATATGTTGTAAAGTTCCACAGCCAGTTCGTGGGCATCGTCTTCAAGAACATCATTATCGTTCCATATCGGGAGTCGTGCCGTTTCGAGCACCTGTATGATCAGCACCGAATGATGGGCTGTAAGCGACCTGCCGCTTTCCGTGATGATGTTTGGTTGCGGAAGATTATTCTTTACGCAGACATCAACGAGAGCCGAGACAGAGTCATTGACATATTCCTGGATGGAATAGTTCATTGAGTTCTCACCCGAAGAAGAGCGCGTGCCGTCATAGTCTACACCCAGACCACCGCCTATATCCACGAAATCTATTTTGAAACCCATCTGGGAAAGCTGCACATAGAATTGCATGGCTTCGCGAAGGGCATTCTTTATTCGGCGAATCTTCGTGATCTGGCTTCCAATATGGAAATGTATAAGTTTGAGGCAATCCGTCATCTTGTTTTTCTCCAGGAAAGACAGGGCATCGAGAAGTTCCGAAGAGTTGAGACCGAACTTGCTGACGTCTCCTCCTGATTCTTCCCACTTGCCTGAACCTGAAGATGTGAGTTTTATGCGGATACCGATATTTGGCGATATGTTCAGACGCTTTGAAACGTCGGCAATGAGCTTGAGCTCATTAAGTTTCTCTACAACGAGGAATATGCGGCGTCCCATTTTCTGGGCAAGGAGAGCGAGTTCCACATAGTCTTCATCCTTATAGCCGTTGCAGACCACGATTGAATTATCCTGTGTATTGACTGCAAGCACAGCGTGAAGCTCCGGTTTTGAACCGGCTTCAAGACCGATGTTATATTTATTGCCGTGGCTTACAATCTCCTCAACCACAGGGCGCATCTGATTCACCTTGATTGGATACACTATAAAGTTTTTGCCTTTATATTGGTATTCTTCCGCTGCCTTGTGAAAGCAGTTGGATATCTTGCGGATTCTGTCGTCAAGAATGTCGGGGAATCGTAGTAGCAAAGGAGCGTCGACATCGCGAAGCTGCAGAGTGTCCATCACCTCCTTGAGGTCGATTGAAGGACCTCCCTCTTTAGGCGTGACCTGCGCATGCCCTTGTTCGTTGATGGAAAAATATTTAAGACCCCAGCCGGGAACGTTATATATTTCCGCGGAGTCTTCGATGCGCCATTTTCTCATTTCGAAATATAGTTTTTAAAGATAACATGCTGAACCGTCAGCTGTGTCTCTGTTTTTCGTGGAATTATGAATTATTAAATAAATTTAAGCAGGAGGTTCGTTTTTCCTTCCGAGAAGTTCAAAACGCTCCACAATTATCTCTGTTTTGCGACGTCTGATTTTCATTCTGTCTTCATATTCACGTGTGCGGAGTTTCCCTTCTACGTAAAGGCGTGAGCCTTTGCGTATGTATTTTTCAGCAAACTCGGCATTCTTGCCGCCCATCACCAATGAATGCCATTCCGTGATTTCAGCAGTGGAATTGGCATAACGTTCATTGGTTGCAAGAGACATGAATGCAACCGGATGATCTTTTTCCGGATATCTGATTTCCGGATCAGATCCAACATATCCCAGCAGAATGACTTTGTTTACAGACACGGATAGATAATGTTTAATGTTAAATGTGTAATGTTTAATTAATGTGTAATGCGGAGTCCTAATGCCTAATGCCTAATGTTTAATTAATGTTTGCGAATCAAAGTCATTGCACATTTCACATTTAACATTACACATTAAATTAAAGCATTAATTAAAATTCTGAGGCTTTGAGGGCGAGCCCGGTTTTTTCGTGGAGTCCGAAAAGGAGGTTCATTATATGGACCGCTTCTCCGGCTCCACCCCTCATGCGAGGATCCGCAACCGCTTCGATGCGGAGTGTGGAGTCATCATCCTTATGAAGTGAAATCACACATTTATTTGTGCCGCATACCTCAACGTCGCTCACAGAGGAAGATATCGGGAAAGCGAAATTATGATCGTCATACATGTCATATATCTCATTTATCTGCTCAATGGCAACAGGACATGACAACGTCATGTCGGCTTTCATTTTGCGGTTGTTGTCAGATTCGGAAAACTCCATGTCTATTTTATTTCCGAAACTGAGTTGAGTCTGAGAAAGCACACTCACAATCTCCTTTTCCACAATCTCCTTATCTTTGGCTATTATGTCATAAGGAGCGGACAGCCTTACTTTTAAAGAATCATTTAAAAGCATATGCAGCGACAAAGGATAAAGTGCTGCCAAAACAACAGACGCAACGGGTGATGGCACCATTGCCGAGACGGCTCCTCTTACCAGAGGTTTGCGGTTGATCTCGGGAAGACCGTACACAACACCGAGACGCTCGCTGTCAAGGTTGGGTATTGCATCGACAATCACGGTTTTGATATCGGGACGCGCGAGCTGCAACGCCGAAAATTCGGCAGCTGTCATTGAGTTCCCACACACGAAGATCACAGAGCAATCCGGTGTCATCGAGAGTGGCCCTGAGAAATTCAATTTTAATTCTCCTATAAGACCATGATGAACGGATGTCACTGACATTCCTTCGCGGCCGGGAGCGGA
>DAWBVG010000589.1:0-6082 GCA_052279865.1 Muribaculaceae bacterium | reverse complement strand
ATTGAAAATAATTGAGAGCGGTGAAGGATATTCTCCCGCTCTTATCGAAATGAAAATGGCGGGAATGAGCGGAAATCTGCTCATCCCCGTCGATTTTTCCAATTCGAGCATGATGTCTGTGGCGATCGGTTTCAAATTGGCACGTAGGATAGGTGTACATCCAGTTGTTATGCACTCCTATGTTGCTCCCGTTTTCAAACCGATGACTGCAGATGAAGGTATTGTTGAAGAAAATGAAGTGCTCGAAGCTGAGGAAACTAAGGATGTAAGAGAGATTGCAACCCAAAAACTTGCCAAATTCAGGAACGAGATAAAAAAATGTCAGCAGGATGGCATCGTTCCCGATATGAAGTTTTCGGTAAGTTTGCAGGAAGGAGTAGCAGAAGAAGCGATTCTTGAATATTGTCGCCAAACACCTCCCGTGCTTGTGGTTATGGCTACAAGAGGAAAAGATAAAAAAGAGGAGGAACTTATAGGGAGTGTGACTGCCGAAGTGCTTGATTCTTGTAGGGTTCCTGTTTTTACTGTGCCTGAAGATTGTCAGATCGACAATATAGAAGATATAGTGCATCTAATGATGTTCTGTAATCTTGATCAGCATGATATTATGACAGTGGATGCATTGATGAGGATGTTTGATTATCCTAAATGTATTATTACACTTGTTCCTGTTATTCAAAGACGAGCCAATAAGGTAAAAGATAAGATTGAGGCATTAAGAGATTTTTTCAATACAAATTATCCTACCGCTAAATTCAAGACGTTCGTGCCTGACGTAAAGAATTATCGTGATGAGATCGATGTAGCCATTCCGAAAAAAGGAGTTGATCTGCTTATTGTGCCAAATAAAAAGACGAATGTGTTCAGTCGGATATTCCGTCCGACAATTGCTCATAAATCTCTTTTTGAAAGAGACATGCCAATGCTGGTTATCCCAGTCTGATTTATATAGTAGTTATGATATATCCATCTGATTTTGAATCAAAAATTGGATTCGACAATTTGCGTTTATGCGTTTCGGACAAATGCCAGAGCGCTATGGGGAAGGAAGAAGTGGCGAGAATGTCATTCTCTTCCGATTTCAATTTTATAAAGAAAGAACTTGGTTGCGTGAATGAAATGATGCGCATTATTTCGGAACAGCAACCATTGCCATTGGATAATATTCACGATGTATTGCCATTTCTTACAGAAATCCGGGCTGAAGGGTCATATATGAGTGCAGAGCGCTTGTATAAACTAATGAAGATGCTCGTGATGATGTCGGAATTGTCGTTGTTTTTTAAAACATCAAGAGATTCAGAATCCGGTATTTCGCCTTATCCTAATCTTGATGGGGAATTTTCAGAAATCGCATTATTCCCATTAATTGTTTCAGAAATAGATAAAAGTGTAAATAAGTTTGGAGAAATCAAGGATAACGCGTCACCCGAGCTTTATGATATCAGAATGCAGATACGTGCTGCCTCCGGTTCAATGCAACGTGCAATGCGTAGAGTGCTTGATCGTGCGGTTGCGAATGGGGTAGTAGATAAGGACGCTTCTCCATCGATACGTGACGGGAGGATGGTGATTCCTGTAGCAGCGGGCAATAAGCGAGGCATCCAAGGAATAATTCACGATGAAAGTGCGACCGGTAAGACTGTGTTCATTGAACCCGCAGAGGTTGTTGAAGCCGGTAATCGTCTCCGAGAGCTTGAAATGGATGAACGTCGAGAAATTATATCTATTTTAAGAGGAATTGCTAATGTGATCAGACCTTATATAGATGATATATCCGATTCTTGTCGTATTATTGGCAGGCTTGATTTTATCAGAGCCAAAGCAAATTTTGCTATTGAACTCGATGCACAATTACCACATCTTGAAGATAAACAAGAAATAGAATGGTACCATGCCATCCATCCCGGACTATATCTTGCACTTTTGCCACAGGGAAGAAACGTAGTGCCTTTGAATCTTACTCTGGATAAAGATCGTAGAATTTTAATTATTTCAGGTCCGAATGCCGGCGGAAAATCTGTGTGTCTTAAAACCACAGCAGTAGTGCAGTATATGATGCAGTGTGGAATGATGCCAACTGTCAATAGCAATTCACATATGGGAATATTTAAAAGTATTTTCATTGACATTGGCGATGAGCAATCGTTTGAGAACGATCTCAGCACATATTCTTCTCATCTGCGTAATATGAAGTTCTTTATTACTCATACCGACAAGCGTTCGTTGATTCTTGCTGATGAAATGGGCTCCGGAACTGAACCGCAAATCGGTGGTGCTTTGGCACAGGCAATCTTGCAAAACCTTGGGGCAACCGGTTGTATGGGTATAGTTACGACACATTACCAAAATCTTAAAACTTTTGCTGATTCTGAGCCGGGATTTGTGAATGGTGCTATGCTATATGATCGGCAGCATTTACAGCCTACTTTTGAATTGTCGGTAGGTAATCCGGGTAGCTCTTTCGCTCTTGATATTGCAACAAAGATTGGTTTGCCTCGTGAAGTTATAGATAGTGCAAAAGAGATTGTAGGAAGCGATTATGTAAATCTCGACAAGTATCTTTCAGAAATAGCACGCGACAGAAGGTATTGGGCAAACAAAAGACAGAATATTAAGGAAAAAGAGAATAAACTTGATTCTCTGCTCTCAAGATATGAAGAGACTGCCGGAGATCTTAAGGCTCAAAGAAAGGCGATAATAAATGATGCCAGGAAAGAGGCGAAAGAACTTCTTGCGGGGGTAAATGCCCGGATTGAACGGACAATTCTCGAAATAAGAAAGGCGGAAGCGGAGAAAGAGAAAACAAAAGAGTTGCGTCGACAGCTGGAAGAATTTAAAAGGAATGTCACGGATGATGACGCTTCATCTGCGTCGGAAGAATTGCCCAAAGCTCTTGCTCCCCTTAAACATAAGAGTAGGAATAATCCATCGAAAATTAAGAAAGAGAATACGTCTGCCAATGTTTCAAAAGGAATATCAGTAGGCGATTATGTAAAGATGGACAATGGCTCTATGGCTGGAAAAGTATTGTCAGTCAATGGTAAGAAAGCGGAAGTAGCATTTGGCGCATTAAGAACTATTGTTGATGTTGCAAAATTGAAGCACTCATCTAAGCCAAAGGAATCAGCTTTGAGTGCTGTGTCTTCCATTTCTTCTTCCACATCTTCAGAAAGCAGGCAAAGACAACTCAATTTCAAGAATGAGATTGATGTAAGGGGAATGCGCGCAGATGAGGCATTGCAGGCGGTAACGTATTTTCTTGACGATGCAATCCAATTCAGTGCGTCAAAAGTCCGTATACTTCACGGCACCGGTCATGGCATCTTGAAGACTTTGATTCGTGAGCAGCTCAGAGCCAATAATGCAGTGAGACATTTCGAGGATGAAGATGTCAGGTTTGGTGGAGCAGGAATTACGGTGGTAGATTTGGAATAATGAAACGCATGTTGTAATTTTGCGTTTCGAAAATTCTGAAAGAATGAAACGTTTTAAGTATACCTCACTATGGATGTTGCTTTCGCTTGCGTTGATAGTGATCCTTGTTGTGGCTTTTGTTGATGATATAAAGATAGGGGAGTGGACCGTAAAAAAAGCTCCCGTATCGGATTATTTGCTTAAGGAAGAATCCGGCACACTTCTCTCTATGGAAGAATCGGAAGACAGTATTAATGCGGAAGATTCTCAAACGGAAATAATTAAAACCGATTCGCTCCCACAATCTTTGTTTATTTTCGGAGATTCAATGACATTTAATCTGGCATTGCGTCTCGCTCAATATGCCAAACAGAACGGTCATACAATCCATTCTGTTAATTGGGACTCAAGCAATACTAAAATTTGGGCTGAACATGACACTCTCGCATATTATATTGAGAAGTATCGTCCGACACAGATATTTATTTCGCTTGGAAGCAATGAACTCTATTATAAGGATCCTGAGACCCGGGCACCTTATGTGAAAAAAATTCTTGAGATTATCGATACAATACCATATGTATGGATTGGTCCTCCGAACTGGAAAGAAGATACCGGTATCAATGACATGCTTCAACGCATATGTAAAAAAAGGTCGTTCTTTAGGTCGGCAGGGATGCAGTTTAAAAGAAAAAAAGATAATATACATCCTACCAGAGAGAGCTCGGCAATGTGGGTTGACAGTATAATGCGATGGTTACCGGAATCTTCACATCCATTTGTGGCGGATATGCCATCTGATTCTATTGGTAAATCAAATCCCAATATTGTCTTTTTGAAAGCACTTAATAAATAGACTCCAATCTCATGCAAAATATGTTTGAGAACTTGATCCAGAATTCAGAACTTGTGTTGCACAATCTGTGCAACATGTTTAAATATGATCCGGAAGCGCCGATGTTGTTTTCAAGCGGACTCTTCTGGATACTCTTCTTAATATTTATACCGATCTACGCGGCTCTTAAAAAAAACAGAATGCAAATGATCGTGTTTGTTGTTCTGTTCTCTCTCTATTTTTATTATAAGTCGAGTGGGTTCTTCTTTTTGATGTTAATTGGAACCTCTCTGATCGATTGGCTTGTTTCAAAAGCAATATTCAAAGTGAACGGTAAAACCGCTAAAAAATCATTGATGTGGTTTTCGATATTGCTCTCACTTTCCATATTAGGATATTTCAAATATGCCAACTTCTTCTTGTGGAACTGGAATCAGATGGTGGAGGGAAACTTCCAACCACTTGATATCATACTTCCCGTTGGTATATCCTTTTATACATTCCAGTCGATATCATATGTGGTTGATGTTTATAAAGGGAAAATCGCCCCTACACGCACGTGGTTGGAATATCTTTTCTTTTTATCGTTCTTTCCTGCTCTTGTGGCAGGTCCGATTGTCAGGGCTGATTATTTTCTTCCTCAGCTTGAAAGGAATGAGGAGGCAACTAAAACAGATATCTATGGAGGATTGTGGCTAATAATCGTAGGTATCGTTAAAAAGGCATTGATTGCTGACTATATATCGCAGTTCAATGATTTGATATTTAATGATCCCTCTCTCTATACTGGAGTTCAGACCCTGATGGGCGTTTTAGGTTATACAATGCAGATATATTGTGATTTTTCCGGTTATTCGGATATGGCAATAGGATTGGCATTGATAATGGGATTTAAATTAGGTATAAATTTTGATTCTCCGTATCAGAGCCGTAATCTGACAGAATTCTGGCGCAGATGGCATATTTCACTGTCTTCATGGCTGAGGGATTATGTCTACATACCATTAGGAGGAAACCGCAAAGGAACTATCCGTACATATGTTAACAATTTTCTGACAATGCTTATTGGCGGTCTTTGGCATGGAGCGGCTTGGAAATTTGTATTCTGGGGCGCAATGCATGGAGTGGGTTTGGCTGTGCATAAGGCAAGCAAGCCAATATTAAATAAGATACCGGATAATTTTATTACAATATTCATATTTTGGTTGATCACATTTATATATGTATCCTTATTGTGGGTGTTCTTTAGAGCAGCATCATTTGAAGATTCTGTAATGATCATACGAAATATATTCGTAGATTTTAATTGGAATCAGATTCCGCAGTTCTTTGAAGCTCGAAAAGTATGGTGCATAATGATGATAGCTTTAACGGTTTTTCATTTCATACCTCAAAAGTGGGCTGACATTTGCCAGTATGCTTTTATAAAAAGTCCCTGGATCTTGAAACTTCTCGTTTTTCTTGGAGTGGTTCAGCTTGTGATAGAATTCATGTCGGAGGAGGTTGCGCCTTTTATTTATTTCCAGTTTTAAAAAAGATAAATTGGGATCAAAAATATTTTAAAATTTATTTTATTGGTGTTCAGGTGAATACGATGAATTTAAAAATATTTTTGAAAAATTTTTCCGAAAATATTTGCACAGGAATGAAATTCGTTATAACTTTGCACTCGCAAACGAGAAAACAATGTTGTAAAACATAAAACTTAATAAAGTTGAGTTTTTCTCTCTTGCAAACGAACAATGACAAAATGCTACCAAGACAAGCAGCGAGACTGAATATACAGTCAAGTTGAGAGTACAGGGAAACGAGAAGTTTCCGTCGATAATT